>NZ_DDNS01000012.1:139235-189940 GCF_002341255.1 Psychrobacter sp. UBA2514 | reverse complement strand
CTTTTAATATTGATTGACTATATGATGAGGCTCAAAGCAAGTAATCATCAAGTCAAATAGCAAAACGAAAAACGGACTAATAAATAGTCCGTTTTTTTATATAATGACTTTATGAAAACGATCTAACCAAACTCTTTTAGTAAAGCTTTAGCACTCATTTTACCAAAGTCATTCGCTGCTAACGGCCCATCACCTGAGATCAGTTTTCTGTCTTGATGAGTGCTACCGGTGACCAGTTTATTGCTAATAGTGACACCTAGGTCTTCAAGCTTTTCACCAAAGTACCATGGCATCGTACCAGGCAGATAGCCAATTTTTGGCATTTGCTTATCCATCGCCGTTGGGAATGCGACCATCTTATAACCTTTAAAAATAAAGTCTTTATTAGCGTTATCGTCTTGCTTAGAGCTATCAGGACTTTCTAAATTAGCCGCTAGTAGAGCAGCTGGTCCATGACAAATTGCCAAAGTAAAGAGATCCTTTTTATGACCCCAGCGTAGCAATGCGCCAAGGTTTTTATCTTCCGGCAAGCCGAGCATCGCGCCGTGACCACCGGGAATAAAAATCGCCGCGTAATCAGTGCTGTCTGCCATATCGTTTTTGACAAAGTCAGCGATACTATTGGGATTGTTAAGCTTGGACTTATACTCGCTATAGATTTGTTTAACGTCGTCATCGTCCTCTGGCATCGCCCACTGCTCGACCTTGACCGCCTCGCCTGTTGGCGTAAACACATCGACATCAAAGCCTGCTTTTTTAAAATGTAATAACGGCACCATCATCTCCACCGGATGATTACCGGTATCAAATTTATTGCCGTTCTCCATAGTCATGTACTGCTCTTCGGTACAGACCATCATGATTTTCTTATCGCCCGTATAGGGATTATCGTAATTAGTATGATCGTAGTTGGTTTTATTCGGCGCAGCTATCTTTAGCGATGATGTTGAGGGGATATAAATGCCTGCTTCAGTTTCTTGCGGCTCTAAGCCTAGCGTATTTTTGGCGTTGTCTAAGGTGTCTTTAGCTTTATCTAATAGATCTTGCATATTCATAGTGGCTTCCTTTTTTATGATTTATATTTATTGAGTAGCTATTTATTAAGTAGCTAGAAATGATAAATCTAAGGTAACAAATGAAGACAGCATTAAATAGATGAGAATTTTTATGTTTCGTAAGCTTTGTAAAGCAGGATTGAAAAACTGTTTTAACGGGTTTTCTTTAGTAGCTTACTTGGTGAGCTGCTCGCTTGAAAAATCCTTGTCCACTTATTTAGAGCAAACAGCACGAAAGGCAGCAGGCAGGTATTAATGAGATCATGAATACTTGCTTTGATATCTGTACCTTTTAGAGCCAGAAGGCCTTTTGGCACAATGATGTGACGATTGTCGAAATATTCACCTAGCAGTGCTACGCTAATGACGACTAATAGTGCTAAAAAGGCTCTGATAGTCTGATTCTTAATGATAGGGCGTAAGATAAACATGCTGAGCAGATAGACGCCGACGCCGACGTAAATGTGTAACGCGTCTTTGGCAAGGCCAGTTGTTTCAACAACGTTTATTTTAAAGGCGCTAAAGTCCACTAGAGTATTCCAAATATAAGCGAGCAGAAAATGGTTGAGCGTATCATCGAACCATAATAACCAAAAATTGAAAACGTAAAATGAAAATAATAAGAAATAAAAAGGCAGACTATACAAGTGATAACCTACCCTATTCTGAAGCAAATGTGCAATTTACGTTTACTGCCTATCTACACATTCCACTCGACAAAATTCTTTAGCAGTTGCAAGCCTGCGGTATGGCTCTTCTCAGGATGGAACTGCGTGGCAAATAGGTTGTCTTTGATGATACTGGCACAAAACGGCTGGCCATAATCACAGATAGCGGCGACTTGAGAGTTATCGTTAGGCGCGCAGTAATAACTGTGCACAAAGTAAAAGTGCGCGTTATCCTCAATACCGTGCCAAAGCGGATGGTCAAAATCCATACCACTAATCGTATTCCAGCCCATATGTGGTACTTTTATCGTTGCGCCTTGTTTGTCTTTCCACGTAGGGTCAAACGCTTCTACCGTACCGTTTAAGATGCCAAGGCAATCTGTACCACCATTTTCAGCCGATTGCTCAAATAAGGCCTGCATACCCACGCAAATCGCCATCACCGGCTTGTTGAATATAGCCTTGCGCACGACGTCATCGATGCCAGCATCGGTCATGCCGATCATACAATCACGCATAGCACCAACGCCAGGGAAGACGATTTTATCAGCGGCAGCCACGACTTTGGGGTCGTTAGTGATGGATACCTCCGCGCCGACATTGGTGAGTGCCTTGCTGACCGAGTGCAAGTTACCCATGCCATAATCTAATAGTGCAATTTTGGTCATTAGAATGCCTCTTTGGTCGATGGCAAGGTATTCAATGCCCGCTCATCATACTCACAGGCCATACGCAGCGCGCGAGCAAAAGCTTTAAAGGTAGATTCGATTTGGTGATGGCTATTTTTACCTTTGAGATTATCCAAATGTACGGTCATCCATGAATGATTGACGAAGCCGTAAAAGAATTCGCTAAACAGATCGACATCGAAGGTGCCGACATGCGAGCGCGTAAACGGAATATCCATATGCAAGCCTGGACGTCCTGATAGATCGACGACCGCGCGCGTCAACGACTCATCAAGCGGCGCATAAAAATGTCCGTAACGGCGGATGCCTTTTTTATCGCCCAAAGCTTTGTTAAACGCTTGGCCCAAAGTAATACCGGTATCCTCGACACTATGATGATCATCGATAAAGGTATCGCCGACGCATTTGATGTCTAAGTCAAATAAACCATGACGCTTGATCTGATCAATCATATGATCCAAAAATGGCACGCCAGTATCGACCACACCTTGACCGGTACCATCAAGGTTAACGGTACAAGTGATTTGCGTCTCAGCAGTGTTACGTTCAACAGTGGCGGTGCGCGCTGGGCGACCATACAGGTTTGAATTTTGCGCTTGATTAATATCGGCAGACATAGCTACTCTCTATAAATAAAGGGTGGGGAGTAAATAGACACTTAAATAGACATTAAGGTAATGTAGATATAAGCTTATCATAGCAAAATGGCGTCATGACGGCTATGGCAGGACGGTAAAGCAAGGCGCTATTTGTCTCAATCTGTTAAAATACTGCCTTAAGTTTTATTAGGGCGTGTTGAACATTCACAAATGCGCACTGCTGATCGCTAAAATAGTTCTAGTCTAAGTGAAAATTGCAGGTAATGCTTATTGCATTGGCTAGATTTTCGCAACGACTAGGGCGATTTTAGCATCAGCCCTCACGACAACAACAGGGACAGGACTATTTTTTGCCGCTTTATTGATAAAAATAGACGCTTAGAACAACTAAACTTACCATTTTTATCTGCAAATCGCCTAAAAAATAGTCTCTGTCAGTGCCAAGGTCGAATGTTCAACACGCCCTAATGACGCTTGTTTAGTCGGTTGTTTTACTTAATACGGTTAGCACTCATAAGACAATAGGATACATCATGCCTTTAGAAGCCATTGCGATTAATGATTTAAATGCGCCTTTAATCAAAAAACCTGCTCGCGACAATGAGCTTGCCGAGCGCTTAGAGACCATGTATGACGCTGACGATACGCAGCCTAGCGGCGAGGAGGTATTAAATATCATCGAAAATGGCTTTAAGCGTGGTCAATACCTATATGTTGGCATGTTCAATGACAAGCCCATTGCCGCAGTTGGCTGCTTTGATGATGGGCAGACCAATGCTAAGCGCTTGCAATATCTAACTGTGCATGAGCAAAACAAAGGCCGCGCAATCGATGCGAAGTTCATCAAGATGGTCTATGACGCGGAGGTCAAAAAAGGCGTGCGTCAGTTTGTCCCTGTCGATAACGATATCCATCAGATCATGAGCGACTACGAATTAATCAGAGTTAAAGACTAAGATTTGCATCGAATCTGATTATTTAGCCACAAAAGATAAAAATGTCTTGACAGCACCGCTTATATTTAGTTTAATAGCGTCCTCAGCGAAGACGGCTCGATAGCTCAGTCGGTAGAGCAACGGATTGAAAATCCGTGTGTCGGCAGTTCGATCCTGCCTCGAGCCACCATTTCGTTGATCTCATTTAGCTTTTAAATAAGCACCTAAAACCTCAGACGTTCGCGTTTGAGGTTTTTTTATGCCTGTAAGAAACGCACCTATTCATAACATTTTTACGCTACTTCTCCTCGTGACTTGCTCAGTATACTGAGTAGCACTACTGACAAAGGGTACTATTGATAAAAAGGCAGCTATGATAGGAGCGTTTAGATGAGAGAGTTTGATTACGATTTGGATTATAAGAATCTAGATCTACGTAAGCATCCTGAGCTATACCGTGTCGGCCGCGGCGAGCAAGGCGTGTTGCTTGTTGAGCCTTATAAATCTGAGTTACTACCGCATTGGCGCTTTGCTACCCCTGATATTGCGCATGAGAGCAGTGAAACCATTTATCAGATGTTCTTAGATTATTTAGCAGATGATGACTTCGTTGGCGCGGATATGGCACGTAAGTTCATCCAGATGGGTTACACTCGTGCTCGCCGCTATGCCAACCATAAAGGCGGTAAAAAGTACAAAGGTCCTGTGCCCGATGATAAAAAAGGTCAAAGCGGCGCGCATGGTCGCGAAGAGTTACCACGACAAGCCGAAGACCCGATCAAGGCAGAATCGGCGCGTATTTTTAAGCAAAAATGGGACCAGTGTCGTGAGAACGAAGATTATCTAAGAATGAAAAAAGAACACCGCGCGCGTTATAGTTGATCCAATTTAAGAGTGGTACAAGGCAACCGAGTGCAGATGTATACGTCATACTTCAAGCGAGGTTAACGCTGTAACGCTTTTTAGTGGATTGACTATATAAAGATGTCGAGTAACTGCTAATGCTCATCACCTTGAGAATATAACAACACTAAATTGACCAGTCTTAAAATACTACCGTGCCAAGGTATAACACGGAATATCTAACACAATAAATATAATGATTTTTAATAGTGAGGAACAATGAATAAGCAACTCTTAATTTTTGATTTTGATGGCACACTCATTGATAGCGTGCCCGATTTGGCCGATGCCACCAATGCAATGCTGACCACGCTTGGTAAAGACACCTACCCTATCGAGACGATACGCAATTGGATAGGCAATGGTTCACGAATGCTTGTAGAGCGTGCTTTGGTCGGTGATATCACTGTCCCAGAGGGCGCACTGACCAAAGCCGAGGCCGATCACGCAGAGCAGATATTTTTTGAAGCATATACTAAGATTGGTGGTAGCAAAACCGTTGCTTATCCCGATGTCGATAGTGGCCTTAAACAACTTCACGCGGCTGGCTACACGCTCGCTCTAGTGACCAACAAACCGCTTCGTTTTGTCCCCAAAATATTGCAAACATTCGGCTGGCAAGATCTGTTTAGTGAAGTGATGGGCGGCGACAGTCTATCCACCAAAAAGCCAGATCCAGCGCCCCTACTGCATGTCTGTACTCAATTGGGGATTACTCCTGACCAAGCGATTATGATTGGCGATTCTAGAAACGACATCTTGGCGGGTCAAAACGCCAATATGGACACGCTTGGTCTGTCTTATGGCTATAACTACGGACAAGACATTCGTGAGCTAAATCCAACCGAGGCGTTTGATCATTTTGCGGATTTGGTTACTTGGATTATGAAAGATAACATCTAACCCATAAAAGCCTTTATCAAACGGATGTGATAGTTGGCTCAAACGAAGACTACTCCTTACTACGATAGCTGAGCGCCTCTGACACATGGGCGCTGTTAATATCTGTACTGTTGGCCAAGTCCGCGATAGTACGCGCGACTCGTAACACCCGATGGTAGCCGCGTGCGGATAAATTCAAGCGCTGCTGAGCAAGTTGCAATAGTTGTTTTTCGCTGTCGCCTAATTTGATGTATTCATCGATTTCGCTCGGGCTTAGCTCATTATTGACTTTTTGTTGTCGTTTTAATTGATGCTGATGCGCGGCTGCTACTCGCTCGCGTACTTGTTTGGATGTTTCGCCTGCCTGCGCGCTTTGCAAATCAGCAATCGGCAATGCTGGTACGGTAATATGCAAATCAATACGATCTAATAGTGGCCCTGAGAGTTTGTCTTGATAGCGTTTGATTTGCTCAGGTCGACAGCGGCAGCGCCCTGAGGTATCGCCATCATAACCACACGGGCACGGATTCATAGCAGCGACCAGTTGAAAGTTGGCTGGAAAGGTCATTTGCGAGTTAGCACGGCTAATAGTGATTTGCTTGGCTTCTAACGGCTGGCGCAATACCTCAAGCACGCTCCGATCAAACTCTGGCAATTCATCAAGGAATAACACGCCTTTATTGGCAAGCGTAATCTCGCCCGGTTTGGGCCGTGAGCCGCCGCCAACCAACGCCACGGCTGATATGGTGTGATGCACTTGCCTAAAGGGACGTGTGCCGTAATCGTAATCACTGTCTGCCACTGAATACGTACTAGCTACCTCGAGCGCATCCTCATCACTGAGATCAGGCAATATCGTCGGCAAACGTGAGGCCATGAGCGTTTTGCCAGAACCCGGTGGCCCTATAAACAATAACGAATGACCGCCAGCTGCTGCTATCTCTAGCGCGCGGCGGGCATGGTGCTGTCCTTTGACATCGGCTAAATCCACTTGATAGCCTACATGCTGCGGTGCTGGACTGGGTGTGACCACCTCCAAGCAGTCATAAGATCCGCTTGGATCCGCCAGTGACTGCAAGTGGTTACATACTGCTTTTAGACTCTTCGCTGCCAATATCGTCACACCATCAACGCGACTGGCCTCACGACCATTGTCAATCGGTACGATTAATTGTGGTGCGCTCTGTAAGGTAACATTTTGCTCATTTTTTACAGAGTCACTCGCCTTTGACAACGTTTTCGACAACGTTGATGTCAATCCTTCTGCCTTAATCGCGCGAGCGACAGCCAAGCTACCGGTCACCTGCCGCAGCTCACCGTTGAGTGCCAACTCGCCAATAAACTCAAACCCCGATAATACTTCTGGCTCAAGTTGTCCGCTTGCCGCCAATATCCCAATAGCGATTGGCAAGTCCAGACGCGCGCCATCTTTAGGTAAATCAGCAGGTGCTAAATTAATCGTTAGACGCCGATTGGGAAACTGAAAACCTGAATTAAGAATGGCAGAGCGTACTCTGTCTTTACTCTCGCGCACGGCCGCTTCAGGTAGACCAACGATGGTTAGTGCTGGTAACCCTTGCGATAAGTGAACTTCGATGATGACTTTAGGTGCATGCAAACCGACGACTGAGCGAGTATAGACTTGGGCAAACGACATCAGCGTTTCCTAATATTAGAGATTAATCGATGATAAAGTATTATTTATCAGCGTGCAAATGTCGTGTTTTATAAAAAATATAGGTAGGACATTAAAACAATCATCTCAAACCAAAGCCGTCAATATTAATGCTAAAAACCATCACGATATACCATACTAAAAGTAGGGATTTGGTATAATAATGACCATATTTTAAGACAGTTGCTATAATAGCCAAGCTGTTACTGCAAACGTTATCATCTGGCAGCACAAAAAAGCGATGCTATAGCCACTATGGGTCAAAACGAGGAGTACCGCATGACAGATTATTCAGCACAAACTAACCCGCAGCCCTACAATGATGCGGAAGCGCCGCCGTCGACCACGCGTCCTGTTATGCAACCAGACAACCCTTATGCCAGTACCCGCGGTAGTATTACTAGTAAGCAGCTACCAGCATTCGATGAAGCCATCATCAATAAGTACAATCGTTCAGGTCCGCGTTATACCTCCTACCCAACTGCTCTAGAGTTCACGCCGATACCTGAGAATATTGGCATAAATGGTTTTGAGGCAGTTAGTCTTGAGACGAAAATCTTGCAGAATCGTGAGTCACGCGCGCCATTGTCTTTATACTTTCACATTCCGTTTTGCCGTCACCTTTGCTATTACTGCGCCTGCAATAAGATTATTACCAAAAAAAATAGCGACTCTGGTGATTATCTGCAGTATTTAATGGCTGAGATTGCCCTTAAACGCCGCTTGCTGTCTGTACCAGAAGGTAGCGATAAGCCCTTGGTCAAGCAGCTGCATTTGGGCGGTGGTACGCCAACGTTTTTGCGTGATGAAGAGATGGTTAAGCTGTGGGAGTTTTTACAGACGCAGTTTGAGTTTCTGAGTGATGATGAAGGCGACTACTCTATCGAAATCGACCCGCGTGAGCTGAGTGATAATACGCTAAAGATATTACGAAACCTTGGTTTTAATCGTATCAGCTTAGGCGTGCAAGACTTAGATGAAACGGTACAAATCGCGGTCAATCGTGTGCACTCAGTAGAGCTTATTGAGAATGTATTAACAGAGGCGCGAGGGCTTGGTTTTCATTCTATCAATATCGATCTGATTTATGGTTTGCCGCATCAAACGCCTGACACGTTAGACAAAACGGTACAACGTATCATTGAGATGTCACCAGATCGTCTGTCTGTCTTTAACTATGCGCATCTACCTGAGCGTTTCAAAGCCCAACGTCAGATCAAAGATGAAGACCTACCTAGCCCAGCAGCTAAGCTCGCTATGCTCGGCAACACCGTCAACACGCTAACCGAAGCGGGCTATCAATATATCGGTATCGATCACTTTGCTAAGCCTGACGATGAGCTAGCGATCGCACAGCGCGAAGGCAAATTGCATCGTAATTTTCAGGGCTACACCATCATGGGCGATTGTGATTTATTGGGCTTTGGTGTCTCATCCATCAGTCAAATTGCCAATAGCAATACGCGCTATATCCTGCAAAATGATACTGATTTGCAAAACTATCAAGCTAAGATTGATGCTGCCAAAACCAATCCTACGGTCATGCCCGCGGTAAAATATATTAAGACATCCATCAAAGATCGCTTACGTGAATATGTCATCATGAACCTGCTCTGCCACGACTATCTCGATTTTAAAGATGTGAATCAAAAATTCGGTATCGATGCGATTACCTATTTTATTGATGAGATTCAACAGCTGGGAGAGATGCAAGCAGATAGACTGATTGATATGGATGCAGCAGGTATTCGTGTCTTACCTAGGGGCCGCTTGCTTGGTCGCAATGTTGCCATGGTATTTGATGAATATCTAGAAAAAAAACACAAAAACCGCTTCTCAAAAGTTATCTGACATAACGACTTGGCAGCCAATTATTAGCCATTAAAAAGACCTCAAACGAGGTCTTTTTTAGATATTACTGTGGATACTTATAGCTTTAATTTATCGCCTACCATCCCTTTAACAGTGCTCAAAATATCGGCTGGCAACACCACCATTTTTGAGTTGTCCGACTCTGCAAGCTGACGTATCGACTTGATGTATTGCTCGCCAAGTAAGTAGACAATGGGCATCTCTTCATCGCCCATCGCAGCGGTAATCAAGCGAATTGATTCCTCCGAGCCTTTGGCCAGTACCACTTGCGCTTCGGCATCGCGGCGTGAGGCTTCCAGACGTCCATCTGCTTCCAAAATAGCAGCTTGTTTTTGACCATCAGCACGAGTAACGGTCGCGCGGCGTAGACGCTCTGCCGCGGCCTGCTCTTCCATAGAGGCTTGCATGGTTTGCGAGGGGTTAATGTCTTGAATCTCTACGGTTTTAAGCGTAATACCCCAATCGGCGATGTCTTCTGAGATCGCATGTTTGAGCAAGGCTTTAATCTCATCACGACTCGATAAGGCATTATCCAAATCCATCTCACCAATAATAGAGCGCAAGGAGGTTTGTACCAAATTGCGGATACCATGTTCATAATCTTCAATACCGTAGACCGCTTTGTCTGGACGCAAGATGTTGATATAAGCCACGGCATTGGCGATGATCACAACGTTATCACGGGTGATGACTTCTTGAGATGGGATATCTAGTACGATGTCCTTTGTGGTGACTTTATAAGCGACTCTATCCACAAAAGGAATGATGATACTAAAGCCAGGCTCTAGAGTTTGCTGATATTTACCCAGCCGTTGCACGACCCACTTGTACCCTTGCGGAACAATACAAACGCCTTTAAAAACGGTAAAAATCACCAATGCTATTAATACCAGCATCACGATACCGACGCCATTTAAACTACTCAAGATACTACCCATGTGATTCTCCTTGACCCTTGCTTTATTTGCCAGCGACGTGATTTATGCCCTTTTTTTCTTAATTTAAAAATCTTTAGTACTTGATAACGTTTATTTGCTAGTACCTGACTCTTTGAGATCGGGTTTGTGCAAACTCAGTCTACCCGCTTTAGATTGTTTGGCAGGCACTTGACTGTTAATCGTCGGAGTAATGTTTGGCCGTATGGTTTTGGGTGCTTGGAGGCGCTGCGTGGGTGCAACCACCATCTCATCGCCGACCACCTTTATGACCACCACACGATCACCTGTCTCGACATTCACGCCTGCTGTGCGACATGGCCACTCATCTGCACCCCAAATAGGCACGTTAAAGCGCACCATACCTGAAATGCCTTTTTGCGGTTTGACCACGATCATGCCCGTCTCACCAATAATCAGATCGCTACTTTGCCCCATCTTTTTACGGCTCATTGACAGCGGCTTGATGTATTTGACCCAAGCAAACATAAACAAAACCGATAGCGTAAGCCAGATCAATACCTGAAATAATAGCGGAATGGGCAGCAACCATGCTAAGGCAGCAACGATCACCGCAGCCGCACCAAACCAGAGGCTAGCAAAGGTCGGAATAAATATCTCAGCAATCATCAAAGAGAAGCCTAACACCAACCAATGCCAAGGTTCAATCATCCAGATAGTCTCAATCATCGCTGTCTACTCCTGTATCTGCCTACCTTCCAATGTAGCACAGTTTTGTAGATAATATTATCTTAAAAATCAATTACCTATTATTATTTATGGTGTGGTATTTTGATAAAACAAGCACAATGAATGCTAAAATTGACACAAAAAAAACGACCATATATAATGGTCGTTCTTTATGTTCAACTATGTATGACTACATAATTTTATCTTAGAATTTCAAGTTAGCGCCTACAGTAAGCAGCTTAGTATCTGCATCACTATCCATCATGGCATATTCTGTTTCGACATTGAAGTTAGGATTCACTGCGTAACCAAGACCGATACCACCAGCAATGCCAGTATCACTGACTGAGTCATTGTTACCGTTATCAAAATCAGCTTCTAACTCTGTTTTGGCAACACCAAGTTTACCTTTGGCATATAGTGCAGTATTTGGGAACATATAACGATAAGTACCGTACGCACCATAAGTTTTAGTATCATAGTCGCCAGCATTGTTATCTAGGTCAGCATCATCTGAACCAACATATTCAACTTCCATACCAAAGTTAGGATCAAAGTTGTAACCAGCATATACACCATAAGCAGTTGGATCATCACCGTCTACATCATTGTCAAACTGACCAATCTTAGCACCAACATAAGGTTGGCCTGTATAGCCGTTACCATAGTTAACAGCGGCGTTTGCACCTACAGTAAGTAAAGAACCAGTTGCTAGTGCAAGTATAGTTTTTTGTAGAGTTTTCATTATTAGCTCCTTCAAGTAAATTTGGACAAACAAGTTATTTAGTTGTATTGACCATTTGGCCGTATCGCCTTGTTTGCTAACGATGGGTACATAGTAACAAACTATTTCAGACACTCTGTCAGTGTTTAATGGTATGCGAGTTAAGATTTGAAAGCGTTTATCAGTGCTTGAGTTACAAAGGCTGATATATGAAACTTTTTGTTACACATCCCGTTTTTGTGCAATAATCCCTACTCATTGTGTTCCGCATATACTGACGAATAAAGAAAAAGGACGGCTCTGTATGTCAGCTTTTATCGACGCGCAGCTACAAACTGCGCTCTTACAACTCAAAGACAAACAGCAGTATCGCAAATTACCAGATATCGAACACCACGGACGGTATGTAATCGCTGATGACCATACCCTATTAAATATTGCTAGCAACGATTATCTAGGTTTGGGCAGTGATGCTGAGTTGCAGCGTGAGTTTTTTGAATTTATTCAGCAATCAATGGACTGTTTGCCCAAAATGAGCGCAACATCATCGCGTCTGTTAACTGGCAATGATACACAGCTACAGGCGTTAGAGGATGAGCTACAAGCATGGTATGAAACCGCAGCTGGAATAAATCAAACCGCGACGAAATCTGCGTTGGTATTAAATAGTGGCTACCACGCCAATATCGGGATCTTACCTGCATTGACTGCACTACCAGTGAAGACGGTTATTTTGGCAGACAAACTGGTACATGCCAGTATGATTGATGGTATTAAACTCAGCGAAAGCAAACGCTGTCTGTATCGCCGCTATCGACACAATGATTATGCGCATTTGGCTACTATGCTTATGCAGGTTGAAGAGGATGTGGAGCGTATCATCATCGTCACCGAAAGTATTTTTAGCATGGATGGGGATCGTGCTGATCTACCCGCTTTAGTTAAGCTAAAAGCCACTGACAGTCGTATTGAGCTGTATGTCGATGAAGCCCATGCCGTCGGTGTCCTTGGCGCGCAAGGATTAGGGTTAGCCGAAGAAACAGATACGCTCACTGAGATTGACTACCTAGTGGGTACGTTTGGTAAAGCGTTTGCCTCGGTTGGCGCTTATATTCTATGTGATGAGGTGGTCAAATCATGGCTCATCAATCAGATGCGTCCGCTGATTTTTAGTACCGCGTTGCCACCAATCAATCATGCTTGGACACGGTTTATTTTGGCAAAAATGCCACAGCTACAGACGCGGCGACAGCATTTGGCGCAGATTTCATTACAACTGAGCCAAGCCATTAGCCCTGAATATCGCGTGGCATCGGCAGCAAAAGATCCTATTTACGAGTCACCCATTGTGCCTTATATTTTAGGTGATAATGCTCGTACGATGACAAAGGCAAAACAACTCCAAGACGCTGGATTTTATGCGCTGCCTATCAGGCCACCGACCGTTCCTACTAATACGTCACGTATTCGCTTGGTACTAAACGCAGCCATTACCCATGCTGAGTGCGAGCGCCTAATCATGCAATTATCCATATGACGGCAGCAGTTTTTGATGCTCATTATAAACTTTTATGCGAAAGAACGATTATGGAACACCATCCTGCTATCTCTAAGCTCAGTGCCCGCAAGCAGACCATTGCGCGGCATTTTTCTCAAGCCAGTCAGTACGATAAACATGCTTATATTCAGCAGCAGGTTTGTCAGCACTTATTAATGGCTATCGATAATACCAATCAAGACAGTGTGCTTGAGGTCGGTGCAGGCACGGGACAACTAACGCAGCTACTGGCAAAATATGTACAAAGTGAGCGATGGTCTATCAACGAGTTATGTGAGCAGCAAGCCACTCATTTACAGGAATTGTTGCCACAAGCACAAATCCTTATTGGCGATGCGGAAACCACGGATTTAGGCGGTAAGCATAGCTTAATCATTAGCGCCAATGCGATTCAGTGGTTTGACAATCCACTTAGCTTTATCGCACAGTCAGCCTCACGGCTAAAACCTAATGGACAATTATTACTAAGCACCTTTACCCCAGATAATTTCTTGCAAATAAAAACCCTAACAGGACAAGGACTGCATTATCCAGATATTAGTGAATGGCAATCAGCGCTAGATCAAGCGGGATTTCAACACATAAAGCTATCAACACAGCGTTTCAATGTGCCATTTGCCCAGCCTTATGATGTGCTCAAACATATGAAGATGACAGGTGTATCGACCAATCAAATAGATAGCAATCAAACCTATGACAAGCAAACCTATGACAAGCAAACGATTGGTAAGCAAACGTCTAACACACAGCCTTTTGTCTGGACCAAAACTCGCTTGCAAGCATTCGAGCGCGATTATTGGCAGCAATTTTCGGGCATAGATGAGGACGGTCAACCTTGCGTGTATCTGACTTATGACGTACTAATCGTTGATGCGCATTTACCATAATGGCACGCTTGAAAATATATACTTAAATATCAGGCATAAAAAAACGCATCTCGAAAGATGCGTTTTTTTGATCTAGCTAATTTAATCTAATTAACGATTAAATCAGCCTTAAACATCAAGTCATTGCTTACTTTTTGTCTTCGTCTACTTCAGTAAACTCAGCATCAACGACATCGTCATCCGCTTGGTTGCTACCAGTAGCGTCAGCACCTTGTTGGAACTGGCTTGGATCCATACCCTCGCTACCTGCGCCGCTGTCAGCATAAATCTTCTGGCTAACTGGCAAGAATGCATTGTCTAGCGCTTCAAGCTTGGCTTTGATTTCGTCATGGTCATCTTCTTTCGCCGCCGCTTCAAGCTCAGTGATCGCAGACTCTACTGTTGATTTTTCTTCATCAGTGACTTTATCTTCTGCTTCTTTCAGCGCTTTTTGTACGGCATGGATACGACCATCTGCTTCGTTACGAACTTGCGCTAGATTAGCGAACTTCTCATCTTCAGCAGCATTAGCCTCTGCATCACGAACCATTTGCTCAACTTCTTCGTCCGACAAGCCAGAATCCGCCTTGATCTGGATGCTTTGTGCTTTACCAGTACCTTTATCAGTTGCTGAGATGTTCATGATACCATCAGCGTTGATGTCAAAAGACACTTCGATTTGCGGTAAGCCACGTGGTGCTGGTGGGATATCCGTCAAGTCAAAACGACCAAGCAATTTGTTTTGGTTGGCGATTTTACGCTCACCTTGATATACCTGAATCGTTACTGCTGGCTGGTTGTCTTCAGCGGTTGAGAATACCTGTGATTTCTTGGTAGGAATCATGGTGTTTTTCTCGATAACTGGCGTCATAACACCGCCCATCGTTTCGATACCTAGCGTCAATGGCGTTACATCAAGTAGCAATACGTCAGTTTTATCACCAGACAATACCGCACCTTGGATTGCCGCACCAGCTGCCACAGCTTCATCAGGGTTCACGTCTTTACGTGGCTCTTGACCAAAGAACTCTTGTACTTTTTGTTGTACAAGTGGCATACGAGTCTGACCACCAACCAAGATTACATCGTTGATATCGCCAATTTTTAGGCCAGCATCTTCAAGGGCAGTTTTACAAGGGTCCATGGTGCGCTGTACTAGATCTTCGGTTAGACTTTCAAGCTTAGAGCGGCTGATAGTGATGACCAAGTGCTTAGGACCACTGCTGTCAGCAGTAATATAAGGCAAGTTCACTTCAGTGCTTTGTGCACTTGATAGCTCAATCTTCGCTTTTTCAGCTGCTTCTTTTAGACGTTGCATCGCAAGAGAGTCACCTTTTAGGTTTACATCTTGCTCTTTTTTGAACTCATCTACCAAATAATCGATCAACGCTGAGTCAAAGTCCTCACCACCTAGGAACGTATCACCGTTGGTCGCTAGTACTTCAAACTGTTGCTCGCCATCGACGTCTGCGATTTCGATAATTGAGATATCGAAAGTACCACCACCCAAGTCATATACAGCAACGGTGCTATCGCCTTGCTTTTTGTCCATACCGTAAGCAAGTGCCGCAGCAGTTGGCTCGTTGATGATACGTTTTACATCAAGACCTGCAATTTTACCCGCATCTTTGGTTGCTTGACGCTGTGAGTCATTGAAGTAAGCAGGTACGGTTACAACTGCCTCAGTCACGCTCTCACCAAGATAGTCTTCTGCTGTTTTTTTCATTTTTTTCAAGATTTCAGCAGAAACCTGTGGTGGCGCAAGCTTTTTACCGTTGATTTCTACCCACGCATCGCCGTTGTCTGCTTTAGCGATTTTGTAAGGTACCATACCGATATCTTTTTGCACGACTTTGTCATCAAAACGACGACCGATCAAACGCTTAATCGCAAACAAAGTGTTGCTTGGATTGGTGACCGCTTGACGCTTAGCTGACTGACCAACCAATGTTTCGTCATCTTTATAAGCGACGATTGATGGTGTGGTACGCGTACCTTCAGCATTTTCGATGACTTTAACCTTGTCACCTTCCATTACTGCTACACACGAGTTAGTCGTACCTAAATCAATACCAATTACTTTACCCATAATCAATTGCTCCTAATTTATTTTTAACTATAAATACTTATTTATCCAGACCGTAGTCGGTCACTTGTTGCTATATATCGGTTTGCTTGTTGTATTTTTCAAGGCGATAATCAAGCAAAAACAGTCTTTCATGTGATTTTTTGTGAAAAACCTTCATATTAGTAGGGTTTAACCCCAAAAAATATTATTGACCAACACGTACCATGGCTGGACGTAGTAGACGACCGTTTAAGCTATAGCCTTTTTGTAGGACTGTACCGACGGTGTCAGCTTCTGCTTCTGAATCGATACCCACTGCTTCATGGAAATCAGCGTTAAATTTCTCACCTTCTGGATCGACCACTTCTACGCCGTGACGTGTAAGTACAGAGACCAATGCTTTGTGGGTTAATTTCACCCCTTCAGCGACTGGGTCATTCGCGTCTGCGTTTTCGATAGCGCGCTCTAAGTTATCGACGATATCGAGTAGCTCTTTGGCAAATTTTTGAAGAGCGAATTTTTTACTCTTATCCGCTTCTTGCTCGGCGCGCTTTTGTGCATTGTAAGCTTCAGCGTTGGCGCGAGCAGTGCTTTCTTTGGCTTGCTTCACTTCACCTTCTAACTCAGCGATACGCGCTTTGAACGTATCAAGATCGATCTCGTTTTCGATAGTGGCTTCTTCACCTGAGTTGTTCTGTGGATCAAACTCGTTCATGGTTTCTTCTAAGATGCTGTCTTTGTGATCAACATTATCATGTGCCACTGTTTGATCAAAGTTTTCTTGGTTGGTATTTTGCTCGCTCATGATAGCTCCTTGGAATGTCAATAATAATTGAGATAAGACACAATAAATCAGCCAAACGCTGGCTGTATCATGCCTTTATCAGATACTTAACGGTTATCACTCATTTTTTTTATTAATACGCTCTAATAGCTGCTTGATAAAGGTAATAAGTATAAATTTCAAGCCTAAAGTAAAGGAATTTTTCGCATTTACGACAAATATGGTTAGATCTTTCTTTAAAACAAGTACTCAGCATTTCTGGGCTGTGTCAACTGGTCTCAACATACGTTAACAAAACGTACAAAAAACCGTCAATTACTCTAAATAGGTTACCGTTGCTACCCACGCCATTACTAAATAACACCCTGCTTTACGCACTACTGCCTTATTATTGCTACAAATATTATTCCTTATCTTAAAGTGTACGCTGATGTAACAGTAAACACTCAAAAACAGTTATGAGAGATATTATGTCTAATTTAACACTATCATCAATCAATACCTTACTGAACAAAACATTGATGACGCTGCATTTGGCGTCGAACGATGAGATGATTGGTGAAGTGAAAGACAACGGTGTACAAAAAAAGCGTTTGAGCGTGAAAGAAAAAATGCTCAGTTATAACCCAATGGCACATTGCCAACCACACACTCTGCACTATGCGATGAAAGGTCTTGGCTATCTACCAACACCAGTATTAGAAGGTTTGATTGGTTACTTAAAAGGGCCTCACTCAAAACAATATCAGCACGCCAATGCTCATTTGCGCCTGATCCTCGCGGTGAATAGTCATCTTAAGACGCCATTAGAGCTAACGCCCATGCATGAACTCCGTGAAAGGTTTGCTGCTGATGCGGTGGCGATGCAAGCACCAAGCGTATGGCACCAAGCAGGTGGCAGTATGCTAAGTAACATCAAACCTTTTATCAAAAAGGGTGAAACACCTGTCAATTGGGAAGATAAAACCATAGCCAACGCGGATGATGGCGATATGACCATTCGCTGCTATCAGGCAGGTACCAAGAGTATTGGCGCTAAAAAAAGACGTGCTCATAACCCTGACCAAACAGCCATGTTGTTTTTTCATGGTGGTGGTTTTTGTATCGGTAGTGTCGATACACATCACGAGTTCTGTCACGCAGTCTGTGAGCAGACTGGTTGGCCTGTGGTCAGTGTGGATTACCGCTTGGCTCCTGAGTGTCCTGCACCTGCAGCGTTAAAAGACTGTATCACCGCTTATGCTTGGTTGGCTGAGCATTGCCATACCTTAGGTGCCTTACCGTCACGCATCGTTCTTGCAGGCGATAGCGCAGGTGGTGGCCTTTCTACCTTGATTGCACAGCAACTCACCGCACCAAACGAAAACGCTTGGTTAGATTTGGGTGCAGATGGTCAGAAAATGTTTGATCTATTAAAGAAGCTGCCTGCGCCGCTAGCACAGATGCCGCTGTATCCTGTGACTGATATCGAGACAGATTATCCGAGTTGGGAGCTGTATGGTGAAGGCCTGCTATTGGATCATGCTGATGTGGCAGTATTTGATGCCGCTTGTCTTGAGAATAGTCCGTTGCCACGCATACATATACTCAATTCGCCAATGCTTGGTGATAATAGCAAAGTATGTCCCACCTATATCGTCGCTGCTGAACTCGATGTATTGCGTGATGAGGCATTTGCTTATGCCAAACAGCTAAAGAGTTATAAAGTTCCTGTTGAGACCCATACTGTGCTGGGCGCACCGCACGGCTTTATTCATTTTATGAGCGTGCATCAAGGACTTGGGCAGGAAACAAAAAATATTATTCATGGTTTTGGCGGCTTCGTCCGTGAGGTCATTAGTACAAAATCGCGGCTCGCGGCATAGCGGTTAACTGGAACTAGCTATTTATTAGTATGATCAGAAACGGTAATTAACCAAATCTCTGAGCGTGAGCCCAATCGAAACGGAATACCCCAAAAGCCATAACCCGAGGACACCACAAAATGTCCTCTGCCAATGGCCTCATACCCATAGCCTAATCGGTTGATGGCGCTCACGATAAAGTTGGCGGGGAATACTTGTCCATTGTGAGTGTGTCCTGATACCTGTAGATCGATTGGTAACTGGCTGTGCTCATCAATATCGCTTGGTCTATGATCCAGCAGTATCACTGGCTGTGAAGTATCAACGTTCGCGAGCAAATCCGTTGTCGCGACACGCTGGCGTTTATGATTATCAAAACGTCCAACCAGCCATATAGGCTGACCCTCATGTTCGATACCAAACACGTCATCATTTAATAAATGTACGCCTGCATCGACTAACGCTTGGCTGATTGGCTGTTCGTGCCCATACAAATCATGATTACCCAATGTTGCATAGACGCCGTATGGCAGGCTACTGCATAGCTCAGCTAAGTTTTTTGCCATATTATAGCTATTAAACGCATCTGTATTGTCATCCATGATATCGCCTGGCATAAGCAGCATATCAGCCTGCGAGTCAATCATTAGACAGTTCAACCTATCTATCGCTGCTACGCCAAATAGTCGTCCTAGATGAAGGTCACTCGCGACCGCAATGCGCAGTGGTTTAGCGAGCGGTTTGTTGATACTAATGGACAGCTTACGTACGACTGGCACATAAGCACTATATAAGGCGAAACCGAACAACCCTAAGAATATCACCAATGCAAGCGCTCGTAGGCCAATAAAAATCATATTAGATTCATATGACGAGGCGCCTAAGAGTGATGTTACTAGCCAGTATCCACCATAGAATAGGCTTATCAGCAATGCCGTGAGCAGCATAAAATGCATAACCAACATCCAACCGCTAACCCAGCGGTAGCTATTGGCAAATACTCTTTTGACACTTAATATCAACAATCCATTAGTAATAATAAATATAGCAGACCATATAGCGATCTGAAGCGTTGGCGTGATCCAAGGCTGTAACCACCACTGTAAGCTTAGAGCAGCACCCACACTAAACAGCTGCAAGAGCAAAAAAATGATGATGAAAAATGCGTAACGCATGGATTTTCCTTGAGCGCGATTGTTTTGAAGCATATGAAGTCAAAAGCAGAG
Source organism: Psychrobacter sp. UBA2514 (assembly GCF_002341255.1). Classification (NCBI taxonomy): domain Bacteria; kingdom Pseudomonadati; phylum Pseudomonadota; class Gammaproteobacteria; order Moraxellales; family Moraxellaceae; genus Psychrobacter; species Psychrobacter sp. UBA2514. The sequence goes on along the minus strand of NZ_DDNS01000012.1, from coordinate 169,967 downwards.
GATATTCAGTATAGAAACAACTTCTAATGTTTCACATGAAACAATCATGATGTAACTATTTTTGATCCTCTAATGCCTGTTTGAGTGTCACGTGCTTGAATGCGTAACCTGCATCTGATAGCGCTTGTGGCAGCACCTTTTGACCATCTATTAGTAGCGTCGACATCTCACCAAACATGAGCTTAAGTAAAAACTCTGGCAAGGTAAAAAGTGTCGGCCGATGTAACCATGAGCCAAGCGTTTTAGTAAAAGTATGGTTACTCACAGGATTGGGCGCCGTGAGATTATAGACAAAGGCTGGCGTATCACTTCTTGTCTCTATGATATTATCGTTATGTGAAACTCTTTGTTTATGTCCAAATTGACTGACAAGATGCTGCTCAATAATAAAAATCGCCGCCCCCACCCAATCGTCACGGCTAATCCAGCTCATGATTTGTTGACCATCAGCCAACTGCCCGCCAACGCCAAACTTAAATGGCAGTAGTAATTTGGCCACCATACCACCTTCAGGATGTATCACAACGCCTGTTCGTATAATAGCGACAGGGACATCGTAATCAGTCGCTTTGAGCGCCAAGCTCTCCCACTCCTCACATAAGCGATGGGCAAAGTCTGTCTCAAAACTGCTGTGTTCAGTCAATGGCTTATCACCTTGCGTGCCGTACCAACCGATTGCTGAGCCGCTGACGACTAGTTTTGGCTTTGTTGCCGTACGTTCGATGAAGCTTAATATCGATTGAGTAGGCTTAATACGACTGGCTATTAATTGCTCTTTGCGCTCATCGCTCCAACGCGCGTCAGCAATACCTGCGCCAGCTAAGTTCATTATGACATCAAAGCTCATGTCAGACTTTTTAAGCTCGTCATAAGTCATCATATTAATGTCATCAGGATGAGCTTGATTGCTATCTCTGGTCAACCAAGTAATCATCACCTCTTTACCTTGTGTGCGATACCGTTCGATTAACTCTTGGCTAAATGCACTACCCAAAAACCCTGAGCCACCACTAATTAAAACCTTCATAGCCTACTCCCTATGTGTATCAAATATCGCAGCGATGACCTATTGCTGAAAGATTCATCGTTCAATAAAAATCAGCTCCTTTTAACTATCGTCTACTTTTTTGTCGTTTTTATCAAAATGACTTTTACATACTTTTAGTAAAGCAACGGGAACTAAGGAAGCGGCTTTAGCGATAGCTAGCGCTGAGACGGTATATTTTGCTATGGCTACAGAACGATAACCATAGTAATCTTCAGCTAGTGAAATATGGTTTATCGATGGCGACAGCACAAAAAGACAGTACAAAAGACTAGGCTATAATGGTATGAAAGGTCGTTTATTGCCTACTAACGAATGACTGAGCCTGTCGTTGCATCACGGATTTGGCTGGGTAAGATATAACCTAAAGTATCAGCCTGAAAATAGCCAATCTGCTCACCGAAATAACCATAGGCAGTGTCAAAGGTGCTAGCAGGCGCTTGACCTGATGGGTTGCAGCTAGTCGAAACAATGAAGCCAAATGGGTTATTTTCGCTGACCATCTGTTGGCACAGTTCTCGTATGATAGGATGGGCGATGACCCTGACTGCAATGGTCTGATGCTCACCCATTATCCATGAGGGCATCGTGGTCGAAAGTGTCTGAGGAATGGGTAATAACCAAGTATGCGCTTGGCGATTGTGTAGCTCGCTGTCATTAACATCTGACTGCCAGCTATCGATAATTTGCTGGCGCTGGGCATTATTTAAAGACGCTAGTAGAGGTGACAAACGCTCTACGCTATCGGTAATGACGATCATGCCTTTGGCTTGCGGACGTTGTTTAATATCCAAGATACGCTGCACAGCGGCTTTGTTATAAGGGTCGCAACCAATACCCCAAACGCTTTCTGTTGGGTATGCAAGTAGCTTTGCTTCTTTAAGCCAGTTTGCAGCTTGTGTGGCAGAGTCAGTGATAAAAGGTATAGATTGGCTCATAGCTTACATGATTCATGCTGGAATAGAGACACTAATAATAGCACAAGAGACAGTCTGACTAAGGTAGCGATATTTAGAACCCATTCTACTTATTCTTATGTGGTAGTTAGGAGTATCGATACGCTATACACGTAAATAGCGTCCGCCTTGCACACTGATGACGCCCATTAGTTCAAGTTCCATCAGCTGTCCAATGAGCTGTGGCGCGGATAGTTTGGTTGCGATAATCAGCGCATCTAAATCCTGTCCGTGCCAGTCAAGACGCTCATAAATGTCGATCAAATGCTCAGGTACAATAACCTCACTACGGCTAGATTTTATATTAGAAGATTTTTGCTCACTATGCGCGGTAAGCGAGCGTTTGTCTATATTTGACACAGCGAAGGGATGGCGAATGTCCGACTGAGACTTATCAGAGCGCATCGTTGCCTCCTTTTGTATATACGATCGACGATCATAATCAAGCTGACCATTGACGTCCTCTAACACCTGCTGAGGATGATAAATCAGCGTTGCGCCTTCACGTATCAGATGATGACAACCCTCGGCATTGCTATTATCAATATGACTTGGAATGGCAAAGACTTGTTTGCCTTGCTCAGAGGTTAAACGGGCGGTAATGAGCGAGCCACTTTTGATCGTCGCTTCGGTCACAATCGTGGCTAGACTCAGCCCAGCAACCAGACGGTTACGGCGCGGAAAGGTATGTTTGTGCGGCTGAGTATGCGGTAGTAGCTCACTAATAATGCAGCCACCTTGCTCGATGATTTGAGCAAATAACTGGTCACGATGATTGGGATAATTCACATCAATCCCTGTCCCCATCACGCCGATAGTACGACCTTGATATTCAAGATCAGTCTGCGCCAAAGCTCCTAGATGAGCCCGTTTGTCCACGCCTATTGCCAGACCACTGGTGATGACATACCCTGCCTGTGCCAGATATTGCGCCATATCGAACGTGATTTTTTGGGCATGGGCTGTTGGTTTTCGGCTGCCCACGATAGCAATTTGAGCCTGATGCAGACGCGCGCTATTTCCTCGAAAGAACAATAATGGCGGCGGATCATAAATATGAAGAAGCTGAGCAGGATAGTCGGGCTGACCGGCAAACAATAAACCATAGCGACCGTCTGTAAGTGCTTGCTGGATCTTATCAATAGCAGCACGTGTTTGCTCTGGCTGCTCATGGCGTTTGAGATGGGTATGATGGAGTCCTAACTGCTTCCAAGCGCCTACTGTAGCCTGCCAAGCAAGCTGCGCATCACCATAAGTCGTTATGAGCTTATGATAAGCAGACAATGATGCATTCACCTCATACCATAGCGCCAATATGGCGCGCTGATCATCGGATAAAGAAGAGGTGACTGCGGTCATTGTCATCTGTCTCGTTTGGGCAAACTTAGTAAAATCGCTTCACAAAGCCTTATGTGCTTATAGATAAGGGGGTGGCAATAGCTGATCGCCAACATTGAGTGGTAGTTCAGAGTCAAGTACGTAAGCATAGCTGATGTTGTCAAAGGTATTAAACACCATCACCATACCGCTTGGCTCATTGGGCAAGCGTACCGGCATGTCATTGTCTCTTACGTCCCTGACCAGCGGGCCTTTTTGATAAACGGTCAGTACATCACCTGGTTTGGCACCATGCAAGCTGCCTAAATTGATCGCTACCACGCTGCCTTTAGCGGCAGAGCTGATTGAGTCCATCACCCGCACAATCATACCACCACGACTGACGCTGGCAGGCGTTGGATAAAAGACAGGTGGGATAGCGTTGTCTAGCTCGACAAACACGCGATCGCCTTCACGTACTTCTTTGTCGTAGCTGTCCGTCAGCTGCAGGCTAGTGACGCCATTCGTTTCTGTCGATGTGACAAGACCAGTCGCTACCTGTGTAACCTCTAATCCGATAACCTCTTGAGTTTTGGGATCGACATACAGATCACCCTCGCGGTATACCCCGTAGCGCTGACCCACGATAAGCGGGACGCCTTTGGCATAGACTTTATCCCCGCTTGCGGTGATTAGATTGCGATTTTTGGACGCCAAAATATAAGGAGTAGTGTTGAAATCTTCTGGATTTACAATGAGGGTTTTATCCAGCCAATGCTGAATAGCAGACCATGGTACAGGCGGGATACTATTAGCAGTCGAGGTGATCGCGACGGTGCTGGCAACCACATTACCTGTTAGCTGCTTTTCGATACCTGCACAGCCCTCACCAGTATCAACCCCCACCAAAGTCTTGCCCTGAATCACACACAGAATAAGAATATCATCAGGATAAATAAGGTTTGGATTTTTGATTTGCTTGTTGGTAGCCCAAATCTCTTTCCAGCGCCATGGACTGTCGAGGTAGCGACCTGAGATATCCCATAGCGTATCGCCTTTTTTGACGATATAGCGATTGGGGGCATCTGCTTTTATGGTAGGTGGTGGATTATTGGCGTGGGCTGTGGTCATCAACATGGCACTGCTAAATGTCGTAACTAATAATCCTTTTGCCAGTGCTTTTGCTGTCTTTTTTAAGCTCATCTTCATCGTTATATCCACAATAGGTACCACTGTTTCGGTCACAATAAACCACGCTCGTTTTTTACCAAATCTATATTTTATTTTATAAAAATAACTTAGATTATCAGTAGTTTATAGGTGATTTTATCATAACAACGATAGGGCAGCTGTTCAGTATAATTGGCTAGAAATATTCCAAAAAAGCGTCTAGCAGCATGATGACTCGCCGACGCTGTTTCTAATACTACAATTATCTATACCATAACACAATCATAAACACTTTATTACAATGGTGTAACTTTTATACAAACGCTTCTATCTATAGAAGATGAACTCAAAACGTTTATCGCTTATGCTGGATTTGGCGCAATATGCTGACGAATTTGCTCAGCAACCAATTCAGCTTTGTTCTCTAGTACAGTCACATGTTGTGGCAGGCTCTCTAAGCCTTCCGTGTGAGCCGGACGCTGAATGTCGATTTGCCCCACTGCTTCGATGATAGTGTCTGCAAACTTAACAGGCAAGGCCGTCTCTGCACAGATAATGACTTCGCCTTCACGCTGCAATTCTTTGGCAACCTTTATCCCATCAGCCGTATGTGGATCGACAAGTTCGCCATGCTGTTCATACAATGCTTTGATCGTGTTTAAGCGATCGCTATGGGTTGATTTGCCAGCAGCAAAGCCATAACGCGTATTGACCGCCTCCATCAAATCAGACAAGTCAAAGCCTTGACCTGATTTTACACCGTCAAATAACTCATGAACGCGTGCGCTGTCTTTATCCAGCAACAAGTAAACAAAACGCTCAAAGTTTGAGGCTTTTGAGATATCCATTGATGGACTTGAAGTGACATACGTTTTGTCAGTAGGACGCGGCTGATAAGACCCTTGATTGAAGAAGTCATTGAGGACGTCGTTTTCGTTGGTGGCGACGATCAAACGCTCAACGGGCAAGCCCATTTCACGAGCGATGTGACCGGCACAAATATTACCAAAATTACCTGAAGGAACGCTAAAGCTGACTTTTTCATCATTGCTTGTCGTCACCGCAAAATACGCTTTAAAGTAATAAACGATCTGCGCGAGGATGCGTCCCCAGTTGATAGAGTTGACCGTGCCCAAGTCGTACTGAGCTTTAAAGTCAGCATCTTGTTGCAGCGCTTTGACGATATCCTGACAGTCATCAAACATACCGTCGATGGCGATATTATGAATATTATCGTCGGTCAAGCTGTACATTTGTGCGCGCTGAAACTCACTCATTTTGCCATGCGGTGATAGCATAAAGACTTCGACGTTTTCTTTACCGCGCAGGGCATACTCAGCTGCACTACCCGTGTCGCCACTGGTCGCGCCAATAATAGTGATACGCGCCCCTTTTCTTTTGAGGACATATTCAAAAGCATTGCCCAAGAACTGCATAGCCACGTCTTTGAATGCCAGCGTTGGGCCGTTTGATAATCCTAAAATGTATAAATTGTCTTCGAGCTTGCGGACAGGAACAATGTCATCAGAGCCAAATATATCAGCCGTATAAGTGCGATCAATAATGTCTTTTAGATCCGCATAAGGAATGTCTGTAGCAAAGCGCTGCATAATCGCAAGTGCCAGCTCTGGATAGCTCAGCGTACGCCACTCATCAAGGACAGCGCCGTCAACGGTCGGGTAATGCTCAGGCAACATCAAGCCACCATCTGGCGCAAGCCCCATTAATAGCACTTCACTAAAGTCCATTGGTGCTGTCTGACCACGAGTACTGATATATTTCATTAGATTGTCCTGTCTACAATAATGTTATTCAATAGTTAAAAGCGGTTTATTCAGCAGTCTTTTGCAATAACGCATAATAAAAACCATCGCCACTCTCGCTATCGATTGGCAAGCACTGGCGACCAATCGCTTGGGCAATACCCCAATTGCAGTCCTCAGTAAACTCAATCGCTACCGCATCATTATGATGAGTGATAAAGTCCTGCATTTGCTCGACGTTTTCTTGCTTTAAGATAGAGCACGTGACATACAGCAAATAACCGCCAGCTTTCAATTGTGGCCATAGGTTATGCAAAATATCGGCTTGTAGCAAGGCGGTTTGCTCGATGTCTTTTTCGGTACGCAAAATACTAATATCAGGATGACGGCGAATCACGCCCGTTGCGGTACAAGGAGAATCCAATAATATTGCATCGAATACTGGTTCATTTGTCGCAGCTTTTTTATTTTTACCATGCTGCCATCTGGTGGCATCAGCGCAGACAACGTTAAGGGCGATATTTTTTTCAGCTTGCTCTAAGTCTTGCTGTTTGAGATTGAGACGCTGTAGATTGTCATAGATGCGTTCGATGCGCGGTGCTTCATTATCGATAGCGGTCAGCTTGAGTTTAGAAGCTAAAGGCTTTGCTTCCGCATCATCTTGTTTCACGTGAAACAACGATGAAGAGTCATTTGAGCTGAGTAACTGCAACCAGTGGGCAAGCTTGCCACCAGGCGCCGCGCAAGCATCTAAAATATGTATCTCGTTATTGGTATTTTCCGTATCAGATTTTTCAGCGTTGAGCTTTGCCATTAACGCTTTATTGATGATAGGTGCCGCAAGCTGAGCATGCATATCTTGCACGCTGGCAATGCCTTCGAAAAAATGAGGCAAAGCATTGACAGCGGTAGTCTGATGCAGTCTTAAGCCTTTGGTCGATAGTATTGTAGTAGTCTCTGACGAGTTTGCTACGTTAAAACCAGTCGTTAGCTCAACGATATCTGCATCAATTTCTGCGCCATACAGCGACTGTTGATAATCCTCTACTGAAGTAACTGCAGAGTTGACTCGCAAAAACATCGGTGCCACTTGGCGTAAGCCTTGGGTCAGCGCATCGTACTGCTCACTCCAATCTTGCTTAAGCTGATAGGCAAGCCAATTCGGTAAGCTGTGTTTTTTATCGCACTTTTTACGAAATTTACTTGGGTTCTTAGCGACTTTGCGCAAAATAGCGTTGATTAAACCAGTTGCATGGGCAAACTCAATCTCTTTTGCCGCTTCAACCGTTTCATGAATCGCGGCATGATCTGCCACTTCCAAATACAGTAACTGCACCAAACCCACTTGAATTGTGGTACGAACTTCGACCTCGTCAATAGGGTTGTCCGCTAGCGTGTCGAGCAATCGTGCAAGGGCATGCCATTGGCGTAATGTTGTGAGCAATAAAGCATGCGCAAAACCTTTATCACCATCGTGCAGACTGTTTAGTAATGGGTCAAGCACGCTTGAGAGCGAATGACCATTTTGAATAGCAAGCAAGGTACGAATCACGCGAACGCGAACGCTGCCATTCATGATTAGATTGCTTGATGGCTTGAGCTTGTTGTTTCTAAGTGCATTGTTTCTAGGTGCATTGTTTTTAGACGCGCTATTGGTTTGTCTCATGAAGTTGTAGTTCCTTGACGTATGATTGATCGCGTCTTGTGCTAGTAGGGTTAAATGTCGTTAAAGCTATTTAGATGAAGCTATTTTGATTCTGCTGTGAATTGATCACCGTCGTTTAGCTGATTACCATGACAAAGCTGTTCCGCGGTCATCGGCTTACCACCAGCAAACTGTAATTTAGTTATCGCCAATGTGTTGCTGAGTTGTACGTCATGAGCGGCATTATCATTTGGTTGTTCATCCTCTTGGCCACAAGCGACTAAGATGGCTTTGCGCCCGACACTCACGACTGTACCCGCAGGCTTATCTGTTTTTTGTGTGGTATTGATGGGTAGTGCAGCGAGTATTTTGACGCGTTGCCCATTTAGAAAGGTATAAGCGCCTGGCCACGGCGTCAACCCACGAATTTGGCGCTCGATGGTAGCAGCGGGCTTTGTCCAGTCAACCTCGCCTTCGGTTTTTACGAGCTTTTCGGCATAATTTGCCTGACTGTCATCTTGGGCAACGGCCTGTGATTGATAATGTGATAACTCTTTTAATACTGTTGCGATAGCCGTCGCACCAAGCGCTGCCATCTTATCATGTAGGCTCGCTGCCGTCTCATCAGGCTCTATACTAGCGCTCACCTTATAGAGCATATCACCAGTATCAAGCCCTTTATCCATCTGTATGATGGTGATACCTGTCTCATCATCACCTGCTAATAATGCACGATGAATAGGTGCGGCACCGCGCCAACGTGGCAACAATGAGGCATGAATATTTAGACAACCATGCGTGGGTGTGGTCAATACACCAATAGGCAAAATCAAACCATAGGCGGCGACAATCATAAGATCTGGCTGATACGTACGCAACGTCTGTCGTGCTGCCATGCCCTCTGTGCTGGATTTTTTGAAGGTGACTGGCTGCTCTACCGCAATATCGTTCGCTAATGCCACTTCTTTGACAGCAGAGGCTGATAGCTTTTGGCCGCGTCCTGCTTTGCGATCTGGCTGGGTATATACTGCGACAATATCGATATTAAGGGCGTCTTGCTGGCGAATGAGCGCTTCTAGACTAATGGCAGCAAACTCAGGCGTGCCTGCAAATACCACCCTTAGTCGCTCGGTAGATAGTTTATTATTGTTTATAGATGTATTAGACAGATCAAAAGTGGCAGTAGTCATAGTCTTGCATTATATAAGGTTAATTTGCCCATTATAGGTGAGTTTACGATGTTGTGCCATAATTGTGGTAGTCTCAATCCAGTATGACTAATGACGATTTTTGCCTTTATAATATAAAAAGTGTCATTGCTCTAGTTATCGACCTTTTTATAGAATAAAAATACTTCTTCAGCAATACTCTATAAATAACACACTATTATTCTGCTATAGATAATAAAAAGGTATCAGCACCAAGGTTTTGAATAAATCAATTACTATAACAAACGATGATGATTTCACTATATGTTTTTGTGTCGATATAGGGCCATGCTCTCATGCAACAGTTTAAGTCCTTACAGCGATTATTGATCTTCTATGCATCGACCTTGCTGGTCATGCTATTGCTGTACTATGTCACGTTTTTTGATGGGTTGAGACATCATAGCGAACAACACAGTATAGATACTTTTCATGCATTACAGTACAGTATTACTGAGCATGCCGCGCCTATCGATGTAGAAATAGAAAAAATCCTAAAACAGCCTGCTTTTGACCATATCAGTTATCAGCTTATTTTGATGATGCCATCTGGGCAAACCTATATCCATCGTAAGACTCGACCTAATGAATCAGCTTTTACGACAGTAACGTTTCCAACAGTCAATGCCGCCACTTTTTCTAAGGACAATCAAAGTGCTTATACAGTCAGTAGTAGTGCTTTAACAGGAACGATAAAGCTCGAAAGTGGTCATCAGGTTTATATTGTGTTGCGCTATGAGCCTTTGACTGTCGAATGGACCTCGTACCGTTATTGGCTACCATTAACGGTGGCTCTGATACTATTTTTTATTGCTTTATTTTACATGCTCCACCGTCGAACCAACTGGGAGCAGCTAATAGCTTACACTGATAATTTAAGTGTTCATGCAAAAGAGTCTTATACGCCGCCGCCCTTTTTACAAGAAAAGTCCACCACTGAGTTTTTGCTGCTAGGTCATGCACTGAGCCGTGTCAGTTATCAGCTACACAACGACTATCGACGTATCAAAACATTAAATCATCGTTTGGAGCGCTTGGTTGATCAGGCACCACTGCCAATGCTGATGAGCTTACGTCATGGTCAGATTAGTTTCTATAACCAACGCTTTGAAACAATATTTACACCCTCTACCAAAAACGGACACAGGCATATAATCACTGATTTCGTCATGGGCAAAGACGAGGCTACTCAGCACATACTTCAAACGCTAGCTGGTTTACAAGTCTCGCGTACATTGACCGTCTACGGAATACAAAACAAACAAAACTACCAGTTGCATGCCACTCCATGGTTCGGTGAGCATGGACAAGTTCATGGTTTTACGGTAATGCTTAATGATATCAGTGAGCTAGTTAATCAGAACGAGCAGTTGCAACAGCAAAATAAACAGCTACAGCAAAAGGTTGATGAGTTCAATAAACTTAGGTTTGTCATCGGTCATAAGTTGCGCATACCGCTAGAAGCTATGATCGATATCCTTGAGCCAATCGATCCGAACACATTGAATGCAAGACAAAACAAAACATTAGATACTTTGATTACCACCAGTCAGAACATGCTCACCGCACTCAACGAGACGCTACATATAGGAAATATCGAGGTTAGAAAAACCCGCCTTAATATTGAGCCCGTCGATATTTATAAGCTTGGTCAGGAAGTTAATGAGCTAATCATAAATGATACGAGGCAAAGAGGGCTTGAGCTGATTTACTTTTTTGCCCCAGACTGTCCACGCTCTATTGGTACTGATGACGTGCGTCTCCGGCAGATTTTGCTGAATCTACTGCATAATGCCGTAAAATTCACCCCCTCCGGATATGTCGCACTTATTATAGAACAAACTGACTACGAGCAAATGTCAGAGGCTAACAAAGAGACCTTACAGTCTATCAATAAAAACCTTACCGCAGATGCAGTGAGTTGCTGGGTGCGCTTTAGTGTGCAGGACACTGGTATCGGTATCACATCTGCCAAACAGCATCAGCTCTTGTCGTACTTAAATAAACCCCATAGCCAAGATATCAACCCAGTAGCGCAAAATGCTATCGATGCAGGGTTGGGACTAAAAAACGTCAATAGCTTTGCGCGACTACTAGGCGGCTTTATAGAACTAACCAGTACCGTGAATGAAGGTAGCGTGTTCAACCTTTATTTGCCTTGCCGACGCCCAAACTATCAGTCGGTATATCATCCTAGTCAGCACCTAAATCATATTTGCCTAATCGCGGTCGTCCACCAGCCGCTTGTCGCGCAACATTTACAGCGGCTTTGTGAGCACTTAGCGATATCTAGCACTATTTATACTGCTGTAGACCTAGCGACTATAGAGCAATTAACAGAACGCCTAAGTCAAGATCAGCAAAGCTTGGCACCCATACTTCTACTAGATTATGAGTACTATGATACCAGCGCGATCTTAGTTGGTAATAAGCCCGATACTGACAGCTCAGCGAAACATCAAAACTCATTATCACAAGAGCAGGCTGACCTCACAAAACCCCATTTAACGCACAGCAATCACATAGTCATTAGCATCGATAGACGGCAGGCATTAAATAGCCTACTCGCTCATACATCCTTACCTAAAATACTATTTAGTATGAAACCTGAGCGCCGTATACCCTCTATGTTACTCGATCAATGCGATGGCTTTTTGGCAAAACCTTTAGATAGTGCGCTATTACTGTCTGAAATCCTGCGCTTGACAATGCCAGCTAGAAAAAAGCTAACACAAACACAAGATATTAAAGAGAACATTAGCGAGACAACTGCTCAAGAAGAAAGTTCACAGCCATTATCACCCCTTGTCTTAGTGGTGGAAGATAGTCCAACCAATCAAAAAATAGCCTGCAAAATGCTAAGTAAACTTGGCTATCGCAGTATCGTTGCAGAAGATGGTCAACAAGCGCTTGATATATTAGCCAGCCAGCGTGAGGAGATCTCCCTGATTTTGATGGACTGCCGGATGCCAGTCATGGACGGTCTACAAGCTACTCAGGCAATCCGCGCACAAGGCGACGATATACCTATTGTCGCGCTAACGGCGAATAATACAGAAGAGGATCGCAAGGCGTGCATGCAAGTGGGAATGGATGAGTTTTTATCCAAGCCTATCCATAAAAAGGATCTAGAAACCGTTCTACAAAGCTTTATACCCTAAACGTTAATAAAAAAATCACCCTCTCAACATTATAGTTGATCCAATTTAAGAGCGGTACAAGGCAACCGAGTGCAGATGTATCTGTCATACTTCAAGCGAGGTTAACGCTGTAACGCTTTTATAGTGGATTGACTATACTTTGATTTCGTAATATGGACAGGGTGAATATCTAAACAGGTAAGTACAGCCTCAAACGTTATTTCATAAAGCCATTATCTGCTAAAAAAGCTTCTGTAATTTGGCTTTGAGGATTTGCAGTATTCATACCACCAGATTGTGATTTATTTAGCAAACGCTCCAAATAGCGTGCAACGATATCCACCTCTATATTCACCTTACTGCCTACCAGCCAATGTTTCGCAATATTAGTCACTTGTGCCGTATGCGGGATAATATTTAAAGAAACGATATTGTCACGTACCAGATTGGTAGTCAAACTAATCCCATCTACCGTGATAGAACCTTTGGTCGCTGTATAGTGCGCCAACTCTTGTGGTATCTCAATCTCAATATAAATAGAACGTGCGTCTTGCTGTAGTTTACTGACGACACCTACCCCATCCACGTGACCGGCAACAATATGGCCACCAAAACGAGTCGTTGGTAGCATCGCTTTTTCTAAATTGACCGTATGACCTGCTTTTAATGCTTCTAGCGCTGTTCGAGCAATAGTTTCACGTGAAACGTCAACAGAGTAATGGTTATTACCTAGCTCTACAACAGTCAAACAGATACCGTTCGATGCAATAGAATCACCGAGCTTTACGTCGCTAAAATCTAGGTCGTTAGACTCTATTGTTAAGCGTATATCACCGCCCGTTGGTTGCATCGATTTTACGGTTCCAACGCTTTCTATAATTCCAGTAAACATATCATCCTCATCTCGTTATTATAATGCTGCTATAAACACATCACTTTATTTATCAAATACTTAACCAAATTTCTTAGTACTGTCTTTCTGAGTACACTTCGCAGTGAAACACACGGTAAATGCAGGCGGCCATAGGATAGATTGTGGATAAGTAAGTATAAGTCAATAGAATATTCTTAAAGTCTTTATTAATTATAGAGTTATCCACAATGAGGCTAAATTTAGTTTAGCGCTCGCAACGTAAGATTTAAAAAACATAAGTTATTGATTAATATATAATTTATCATAAAAACTCAAAAATAATCAGCTTTTATGTTTCATGTGGAACAAAGTTATACACAGTTTCATGTGGAACATTTAAAATGGTAACGTACTTATCCACATATAGTTCACATCATAAGCATATTGCGGATAACAAAAACACAAATAAGAAACCTACAAAGGCAATAGCGTTAATTTAAGGTCAGAACCAAGTTTCTCATAATTATAAATATCGAAGCGCAACTGTTGAGCCAGTGAGATAGGATTAAAATTGACCATTGGTCGCGCTTGATCACCAAGTAGACAAGGCGCCTGATAAACAATCAATTCATCGACGAGCTGCTGACTCAAAAAACTTCCCGCAACGCCAGCACCCGCCTCCACCAAGACATCATAACACTGATGGTCTCTGACTAATGTTGCTAGTAAATCAGTGAGATCGTCTGTGCGCCAATAAATCGTATCTGTACGGCGGCACAATTGATAATCAGACTGAGCACTGTGCTCTAAACGCTGACGTCTATCGAGCACTATAATCTGAGGTGATGGTATTTTTTCGGGTAATACGCCTAGTTGATTTGAACGCACGTTGAGCTGCGGATCATCAGCTATCACTGTCTCACTACCGGTTATGATTGCCCCACTTCGTGCGCGTATCTTTTGTACATCTTCGCGGGCTGCGTTTGATGTAATCCATTTTGACTCACCAGATGCCATCGCGGTGCGACCGTCTAGGCTAGTCGCTATTTTTAATCTGACATATGGCATCTGAGTCCGCATGGCTTTTAAAAACCCGCGATTTAATGCTTCTGCCTGCTCCGTCAGTATGCCAACCGTCACTTCAATACCAGCTTGCTTAAGTAGCTTTACCCCGCGACCTGCCACTTGTGGATTGGGGTCTAGACCGGCAATCACAACACGCTTTACATTAGCTTTAATAAGTGCCAACGCACACGGCGGTGTACGCCCTGTATGGCTGCATGGCTCTAGAGTCACATAAGCCGTTGCGCCCACTGCTCGATCGCCTGCTACTTTTAATGCAAATACCTCTGCATGTGGCTCACCAGCTTTCGGATGAAACCCTTGACCGACCACTTCTTCAGCTTGGACGATGACACAACCTACTACTGGATTTGGCCTAGTAGTATATAAACCGAGCTTAGCTTGTTCGATAGCAAGCATCATAAAGTAGCGATCTTGCGCATCTTGAGAGTGATTTATAGTTGGCATAACAGTAGGCTTATGAATGATTGATAATAATTACGGACAATTTTATTTAATAATCTAGGCGCTTTGAACTCAAAATCAGTTTAATAGTTAGACATATTTATTGATGTACCAGCTTATTTGTCATTTGGACGGATATTGGCAATTTCCTGATGAAAAGCATCAATGTCTTGAAAGTCGCGATAGACGCTAGCAAAGCGCACATAGGCAACATCATCTAAAGTTTTTAGCTCACTCATGATGATTTCGCCCAAGACTTTACTACTGATTTCACGCTCACCCATCTGTCTGACGCGTTTTTCAACTCGGCTGATCATTGCTTCTTGCTCATCGATAGTGATGGGGCGCTTTTGCAAAGGCAACAAGATAGACCGACGCAGCTTTTCATTGTCGTAAGGTTCAATCTTATTGCTGGATTTGATAATCCTTGGCATCACCACTTCTACCATCTCAAACGTTGTAAAACGCTCTTGGCAACTGTTGCATGAACGGCGGCGACGCACTTGCGCACCTTCTGCAGCAAGACGTGAGTCAATCACTTTTGTCTCTGATGCATTACAATACGGGCAGTGCATAGCAATTCCTTATTTTATGACTAAGAATAAAAGCAAAACTTATGAGATAGACAAATGTATTGAGTAATAGATAGAGTTATTCAACCGTTATTTACCAATACAAAAACTACCAAATATTTTGCCAAGCAAATCATCAGCACTAAACTCACCTGTAATCTCACCCAAACTCTGCTGGGCCTGACGCAAGCTTTCAGCAACCAACTCACCTGCTTGGAATACCGTCAACTGCTCATGCGCCTCTGTTAAACAGTTGGCTGTCCGTTTGAGAGCATCTATATGACGAGTACGAGCGATTAAGCTATTTTCTGGTGGATGAAAACCTACCTTAGCGCATAGTGCTTCGACTAAATTATCGATACCAGCGCCTGTTTCACATGAAACATTAACTTGTTCGTAGCCTCTATCTTTGATTTCGGCTTGCATCGTAGAGGCAGATTTTTCGCTACTATCATCGCTCAGTAGATCACTTTTATTGGCAATGATGAGTAAACGTTTGGCATCTGGCAGCTCGCCGAATAACTGCTCAGCCAATTGCAACGGCGTGCTTTCTTCTTCAACATCGCGAGTCACATCGTAAACCATCAGCAGCATATCAGCTTGGGTAATGGCGGTACGGGCACGTTCAATGCCGATACGCTCTACGGTATCCTCTGTATCACGTAGGCCTGCCGTATCGGTAAGGTGAAGTGTCAAACCATTGAGCACGACCGTCTCTTGTAACGTATCACGCGTGGTGCCAGCGACATCGGTCACGATAGCACGTTCTTGCCCTGCTAGACGATTTAGCAGGCTTGATTTACCAGCATTTGGCCTACCTGCTAGGACAACATGGATACCATCACGTAAGAGCTGACCTTGCTTTGCCGTAGCTAAGACTTGCTGTATTTTATCTTGCGTTTGCTCAAGTTTGCTCTGTATCACGCCGTCAGATAAAAAATCGACATCTTCTTCATCAGGGAAATCAATGGCAGCTTCAACGTGCAAGCGCAAATGAATCAACTGTTCTAATAGCTGGTTTATTTTTTGGGAGAACTCACCACTTAGTGAACGAATCGCACTACTCGCGGCCGCCGCACTGGTCGCATCAATCGCATCAGCGATCGCCTCTGCCTGCACCAAATCCAACTTATCGTTATCAAAAGCGCGATAAGAAAACTCTCCGGCATTCGCTTGTTTGGCGCCTAATTCAAATACACGTGCAAGCAACTGGTTCTGTAAAATAACGCCGCCATGCCCTTGCAGCTCAATCACATCTTCACCCGTGAATGAGTGCGGACCTTTAAAGAACAGTACGAGCCCTTCATCAATAACGGTGCCATCCGCCTGATAAAAACGGCAGAAGCTAGCCATACGCGGCGTAAAAGCAGATTTACCCGTCAGCGCGCAGGCCATGGCATAAGCACGGCTACCTGACAGACGTATAACACCCACACCCCCTCGCCCAAGTGGCGTTGCAATCGCAGCAATCGTGGCGAGTCCCGATGTATTAGATTTTTCAGAATGATTCGGTGTGGCTAATGCCATCTCTAAGGAATCCACAATAACTCTCAATAACTAAAAATCCCATTATAGACGTCTGTGCTCATAGTGACAAAGCAAACTTTGAAACGCGGCCTAATCGTTGATATTTTCTCTTTAATGTTGATAAGCTGTGGATAACATTTTAGCACTTATAAAAAAAACCACCGCTTGCGCGATGGTTTTTGTTTTTATCCTTCTGATAGAGCGTCAATTAGTCAACTATTTTTACCGTGCGACGTTTCTGCTCTTCTTCGACTTTCTTATTTACAATATATTGCTGAGTCATACTGAACAAGTTGTTCACTGTCCAATATAGTACCAAACCTGCTGGGAAGAATAGCATGAATGCGGTAAAGATAATTGGCAAGAACTTCATCACTTTTGCTTGCATTGGATCTGCTGGCTGCGGATTCAACTGCTGCTGGATGAACATGGAAACACCCATCAATAGCGGCAAGATGAACCAAGGATCCATGGCTGAAAGATCGCGAATCCACAAAATCCAAGGCGCATGACGCAGCTCGACACTCTCTACGAGCACCCAATACAAAGCTAAGAAAATTGGCATCTGCATCAAGATAGGTAGACAACCCGCCATCGGATTGACATTCTCTTCTTTGTAGATGGCCATCATTTCTTGCGACATTTTCATGCGGTCGTCGCCATGCTCTTCTTTTAGCGTTTTTAGTCTCGGCGCAATAGCGCGCATTTTTGCCATTGAATAATAGCTCTTATTAGAGAACCACATCAAAGCAATTTTGACTAAAATGGTGAGGATAATGATTGACCAACCCCAGTTACCCACAACTTTATGCACACCTTCCAAGATAGCAAACAAGACTTTCGATATTGGCCACAATAAACCGTAATCAACCGTCTTATTCAGACCAACTGCCACATCTTTTAGCTCAGACTGTACTTTTGGACCTGCGTACAGTGTGGCATCCAACGTCACTTGCTTATTCGGTGCGACATTGACTGGCTGACTGTTAAAGCCGATAAAGTAGTCGTTACCAGTCTCGCGGGTAAAGAATTTACCCGTGAAGTTTTCAGGCGTCCATGCAGAGACAAAGTAATGCTGTACGATGCCAACCCAACCTTTATCACTGGTCGTCGTCAACTCACCATCGCTGAAGTCTTTAAACTTCAGTTTATTGTATGGATCATCTGGCGTACCCCACGCACCACCTAGATAAGTCGCCATGCTCAGCGCGCCTTTATCAGACATGCCAGGATCTTTACTATCGTCGCGTTTTAGCTGCGCAAACATCTGACCTTGCCACGCATTGGTAGAGGCGTTTTGAATTTTGTAGCTAATATCGATCGGATATTTGTTTTCAGTAAAGGTGAATGTCTTGGTGATTGTCACGCCATCTTTTTTGTAAGTAAGCGGTACTGACAATGTCTGTTGCCCTGCTTCCATTACATAATTGTTGGCGGTGTGGCTATAAATCGCACGGCCTTCTGCCGTATCAATACCATTTTGACCAATCAAGCCAGACTGAGCCACGTATACACGGTTGCTGTTGTTTTCTAGCAATACGAAAGGCTTATCGCTATCGAGCGTCGCGTCATACTGCTTGAGCGCAGCATAGACAATATCACCGCCTTCTGGGTTGATTTTGATTTCATAGCGATCGGTTGTTACCGTGATTAATCCTGTGTCCTTTGCAGGGGTCGCTGTCACAGCTGCGTTATCCACAGGTAGGGTCTGAACCGGAATATCGCCTGCGGCACCAGTGGTAGAAGGAATGTCAGCACCTACTGAACTTGTAGTTTCTGGCACTGCTTCTACAGCTGGTGCATCGGCATAATCATCTCGCCATGCCAAAATCAGCAGATAAGCGGTAATTAGCATCGCAATGATGATCATCACCCGAAATATCTTTTGCATAAACCTTTCCTAGATTAAAAATTAGGGAATGAAAAATTAGGGCATGTGTCATGACTGTATTGCATAGTTATCATCATGATCGATAACCGCGTTGAGAGTCATTTACATAAAATGTGCATCATTTTACTAAAAATCTGCTTCAAATGATACCAAGAGTGTGGATAACTTGTGGGTAAGTCATTGAAGATGATATCTAAAGCCCGAAGTTATGATTTTTATGTTGTCTTCATTAAGTAGTTAAGACGTGGCACATACCCCTGACGATCTCGGTAAACACCCCATCCTCTACTATCGCTACTCGTTGTAGAAGGTATATATTGATACCGATAAGAAGATAAAGGGAGCGGGACAAAATCAATGCCGTGTCCACCAAGCGGATGACATTTACTAAGACGTTTTAACAGCAACCAACTACCTACACGAGTGCCATGCCACGCCAAAGCTTGTTTACCATAGTTTGAACAGGTGGGATAGTAACGGCAGCGAGCAGGTATGATAGGGCTAATTATTTTTTGATAAAATTTTATTATATTTAATATAAAAACAAAAATTATTTTATTTATTAAAACTAATAATTTTTTCATTTTATTTTTTTTCTATTTTTTTAAAAATATTATTTATTTCTTTTTTTAATTCTTTATTATCAATATCCTTTATCGATTTTTTTACTATAAAAACAATATCTTTATTTTCTAATTTAAAAGCTTTTGTACGGAACTGCTCACGGATATGTCGTTTAATCAAATTTCGAACGACAGCAGTAGGCACTTTACGCTTAGTAATCGCCATACCGATACGTGGCTTGTCACAGGCACTGGGTCTCACAAACGCCATCAAGTGGCTCTGATGTATCTTACGCTCAGGTGCGTCAAACACTTCACGAAAAGCTGCTGGTGTCAGTAGGCGCTGCTCTTTAGTAAAATTGGCTGTAGGTGTAGCTAAAAGAGATTTGGGCATGGTATGACCTAATATGATAGGGAATGGCGATATTAAAGATAATAGCAAAATATAGAAACAAAAAAAGCGCCGATGCGGGCGCTTTTAATATATGGCTAAGTGTCAGTTGTGATGATTGACTATTGCAATCTATAAACAATAGGAGCACAACAAGCAATATTAGCCATGCTTATCGCTATCTACTGATTATACAGTTAGACGATGACGTCCTTTAGCACGGCGACGAGCTAAGACCTGACGGCCTTTTTTAGTTGCCATACGAGCACGGAAACCGTGAGTACGTTTACGCTTGATCACGCTTGGTTGGAATGTACGTTTCATAACTCACCTATCAAAATAATGGACTAAATTCGTAATAACGGAGGATTATACCATCCAGTATAGTTTTGGTCAATAAACTAATTTAGCCTGTTTTCAGAGATTCAGTTTCTGCTATCAGATTGCTAGATATTATTTGTTCAATACTTCCGTTTTGTTTAATCAGTGTTTTTAGTTGACAGTAAATAATTTCTGAAGTTATCCACAGTTTTGCATGAAATCTATAATAATAATTAATTAATATATATAGAGTTGTTGTTATTGGGGCTTTACTTATCTGTGGCTAACTCCACTTTATCCTTATTTATCAAAACACTAGGCTATGGGTAAGGTTGTGGATAACCTGTGGGCTAAATATGGATAACTTATCTTGTAGAGTTATCCACAAAACTATCCACAGTCTTATCCCCAAAAAACAAGGTTTTATCCACAGGGTATTTATGTTAGATTAGCCCCTACTTCGTGTGTGGCTTCTCATAACTTTCCAGTGTGACTTTTAACATAGTTAATCACTGTTGATACCAAGTATTTCTGTAGAAGGTCAGGCTATTAAAGTTAATTATTATTGCAAATTATAGGGTTAGTATTTTTCATGATAGACACAGCAAATATTTGGGATAAATGTCTGAACGATTTGCGCTATAACGTTAAAGACAACGTTTTTACCATGTGGCTGAGACCTCTATCAGCTTATCAAGAAGCACAAACTCTGATCATTCTTGCGCCTAATGATTATTTTGTCACGTATATTAAAAAGAACCATCTTCAAGATATTCAGCAATTGGTTGCTAAGCACAGTCAAGGTAGCATTGAGGAGGTTGTTGTCCGTGTTGATAATGCTGGACGTGAGGTAGACGATAGTCAGCAGACAAAAACAGGATCATTATTTTTGGAGGATAAGCCCTCCCCTACTCCATCTGAGCATAAATTTGAATCTATCCATCATAATAATTCAAAAGCAGGTATCGACGCTAATATGCGTCAGGGAGAACTGATCGACTCAGTGGATGCCAAGTCATTAAGCTATCTCAACCCTGACTTTACTTTTGAGACATTCGTCACTGGTAAGTCCAACAATCTGGCCTACAAAGCTTGTTACGAGCTTGGTAAAAAACAATCAAAAAATCGACACAATCCTTTATTTATATATGGACCTTCTGGATTAGGAAAAACGCATTTAATGCATTCTGTAGCACATCGATATCTAAAAAATAATCAAAGTTTTTATTATTTTACTTCTGAAAAATTTATAAACCAATTGGTTTATTCATTAAGAAATAATAAAATAGAAGATTTTAAAAAGAAAATAAAAAAAGTAGATTTATTAATTGTAGATGATATTCACGTCTTAGCAGGAAAGACCAAAAGCAGTAATGAATTTTTAACATTGTTTGCAGATTTTACCAGTGGTGACAAACAACTGATTTTGGCTTCTGATCGTCATCCATCACAAATGACGGAATTTGATGAACGCTTTAGATCGCGATTTTCTTGGGGATTGACAGTCGCAGTTGACCCTCCTGAGATTGATACTCGCGTGCAAATTTTGCAGAAAAAAGCCGCTTCTTATGGCATGGTGCTGCCTAAAGAGTGTGCATTGTTTATCGCTCAAAACGTGGTATCCAATGTCAGACGTTTGGAGGGTGCTCTCAATCAAGTTTTTGCGAATGCCAATTTGACAGGTGCACAGATTACTCTTGAGATGGTGCAATACGCGTTAAAAGACATCGTTGCTATGCGTGTACAAGCCGTAAATATGGATAATATCCGAAAAATAGTCGCTGAATACTATGATGTAACGGTGAAAGACATTATGGGGCGTAAACGTACGCGTAGCATCGCCAGACCTCGCCAAATAGCGATGGCCTTATCGCGTGAGTTAACAGGTGATAGTTTTCCTGAAATTGGTCAATCATTTGGTGGACGTGACCATACTACAGTGATGCACGCTTGCGATAAGGTAAATGAATTACGAGCATCAGATCCAGCGTTTGACAAGGATTATAAGACGCTAGCGTTGATGTTACAGGCAGGTTAGTAGAGTGAGTCTTCACTGTATTTTAGGGAGAAAATATCGTTTATAATATTGAAAATATAAGCAGATAGATGCTCTGTAGATTATAGTCGGTAGACAAGGTATTATTAGACGATTACGTCAAATTTTTATAAAAAAATCATTCAAATAAGAGTAACTAAGCATGCAATTATCGATCAATCGAGAATCGTTACTAAAAGCTATCAACTTGATCGCCAAAGCCGCTGATAAACGCCATAATATGGTGATATTGGGTAATATTAAGCTGCAGTTATCAGAGTCCGAGCTTATCTTGAAAGCCTCAGATTTAGAAGTGGAGCTGACATCGACCTTGAAATTGCCTGCTGGTGCTTGTGTTGAAGCAGGAACAACGACGCTACCTGCAACAAAACTAAAAGATATTTGTAAGTCTTTACCTGCACAAGCCCAAGTTAACCTAGCGACTCAAGCGAATGAGCGTTGTTTGCTTACCAGTGGCAAGAGCCGTTTCACGCTAGGCACCTTACCAAGTGAAGACTATCCAAGCTTGGGCAATCCTGAAAATATCACGCCGTTGAACATCAGCCGTAGTCGATTGACAGATTTGATTCACAAAACTCAGTTTGCGATGGCAATTCAAGATGTACGTTATTATTTGACGGGTATGCTGTTTGATGTTTCACAGCAGCAGCTGACGACCGTTGCGACTGACGGACATAGATTGGCCTTGGCACGTAGCGTTATAGATGTGAGTGCTGATCTGAGCATGCAGGCTATCTTGCCACGTAAGGCAGTGATCGAGCTTGAGCGTTTGGCGACTGAGCTTGGCAAAATGCTAGGGGATAAGGACAATGCAGTGACGCTGAGTTTTGGGCGTGAGTTTTTGCAAGTGAGCTTACCATTTGGCGATGTAGATAGTGCAGGGCAAGTCAGCCAAAACCTAATGGTGACGTTTACTGCCCGTTTGATTGATGGCAAATTCCCTGATTATCGCCGCGTCATGCCAAGCAATACAGATAAGCTCGCGTTATTTAATCAAGAAAAAATGACTGACGTATTACGCCGGGTTGCGATTTTGAGTAATGAGAAGTCGCGCGGTGTGGTCTTTAATTTTGCCAGTGATGGTATGGTAGAGGTACGTGCCAACAATGCTGAGCAAGATGAAGCCGTGGAGATGATACAAGCCAAATATCAGGGCGAACCAATGGAGTTATCATTCAATGCTGCGTATCTACAAGATGTGCTAAGTGTTATTCAAGGTGATTTGCAGATGCATATGAGCCAATCGAATGCTTCAGTGTTGGTCAATCAGCTTAATGATGAGTTCCATCAATACGTCATCATGCCGATGCGTATATAGTCTGATTTTTTGCACATCATACAGCATTGAACCGCGCTAGCATCTTTTAAGTATTTACGCGGACAGCTTAAATTTAAATAAACTTTTGCTTGCTTTGAAAGCTGAAAATAATGGGCGGCTATCGATATCATGATTGAACGTCTACAAGTATCAAATCTGCGCAACCTCACACAAGTTAATTTGCAGTCGACCGTTTGCAACGTTGTCATCGGTGCAAATGGTAGCGGCAAAACCTCTTTACTTGAAGCGATATTCTTATTATCGAGAGGCAAAAGCTTTCGCCATCACCAGCCAAAACGTTATATACAGCATCATCAAAACCATGCAACGGTCTATGCTAAGCTCAATGATGATCGTACGTTGGCCATTCAAAAACAAGCAGATGCGACAACCATTCTGCGTCTTAATCAAGCGACTGTCTACAATCAAAGTATATTGACTGAGCAGCTGCCCACGCTATTGATAGATCCCTCAACGATGGATATGTTAGAGCAGGGTAGTGCCAGTCGTCGCCAGCTATTAGATTGGTTGGTGTTTCACATGAAACAAGGTTTCCACCCACAATGGGTCGCCTATCAACGCCTGTTAAAACAGCGCAATAGTTTACTAAAAAAGACTCGTCAATTGACGCAAGTCCAGCTAGCTGAGCTAAAGTCTTGGGATAAAGGACTAAGTAATCATGCGGCATTGATACATCATTATCGTGAGCAAGTATTTACTGAGTGGCAGCCTTATTTTGCCAAAAGTGTTCTGCAATTGTTGCCGTCTTATGCTGAGAAATTGAGCCTAAGTTATAACGCTGGCTATGACACTAATGTCGCGCTTGATGTACAGCTTAATGAGCGATTAGAGCAGGATTTACAGTTAGGATATACCCGTATAGGCAATCATCGGGCTGATATCCACGTACATTGGCGCTCTGATAATACTGTACGGTCTGATGATGTTATAGATAGTCAGGCGACAAATACAAATACAGCGTCCTCAAACCATGAGGTAAATGCTAAATTACCAACTCTAAAAGAGCAGGCAGCAAATGTATTGTCCCGCGGTGAAAAGAAGCTGCTTATTACTGCGCTACGCTTATCACAACTACCATTACTGCTCAATGATAATAAATATAGCGCTTCGTTCGCTAATAACTCAACATCGAGAGCGACTCCTGTCGTGCTACTAGATGACATCACCGCAGAGCTAGACGATAGGGCGATAGGTATTCTTTTATCAACATTAGCGCAGCTGCCTTGTCAGGTGTTCATGACCAGCTTGACGGATGATATCGTACATCTGGTTAATGAGTTATGGTCAAAACCTAGGTTGTTTCACGTGAAACAAGGTCAGATATGGTCTGTTGATTAATTCCTGTTGATTAATTCTTAATCGCTTATCATCACTTTAAGCATTTTCCTGCCTACTTATAACGCCTTTTATGCGTCCTTTACTGAGTATCACAGTCACGACTATTACTTATACTAGCTATTAGACAAAGACACCGACTCATAAGTCGTAAAACTCCCAGTAAACAGTGACTTACAGACAAAAAAATGCTAAAATAACCCTTTATTTTTGTCCTGTTCTCAGCAATTTATTCGATAGCATCATATAACAGACTTCTATTTTTTATTTCTTTATAAGTAATTGATAATTAAATATTTTATTTATTTCAATAGTTTTAACAATGGCTAGAAAAACAAAGACTATTACTAATAAGTAATTTGCCAATTTTATCTCTATGCAGCCTTTTTTAGGCTAACGGTGGTTAGTAGTTTAGCCGCTCATATGCACTCTAAGTGATGAATAATAGAAGTTGGTTTTAAGATGCCATCATGAGGTGCATTTTTATAAGTGCGCTGATAAAAACGGCTGATTATGGCTAGATTAAGGAATGTACATGAGTGATTCATTACCTATTGACCACGAGCAATTGATAGACGACAGTGCTACTGAAGCCGCTGTATCTACTGTAGTTTCAGAAGTATTACCTTCTGATTATAGTTCTAAGGATATCCGTGTACTACGTGGGCTAGAGGCTGTACGCGTGCGCCCTGGTATGTATATTGGTGACACTGACGATGGCACAGGCTTGCATCATATGGTCTTTGAGGTCGTGGATAACTCTATTGATGAGGCGCTGGCCGGTCACTGTGATCAGATTGATATCATCATTCACGAAGACGAGTCTGTCAGTGTGATGGATAATGGCCGCGGTGTACCAGTCGATATCCATCCAGAGGAAGGGGTGTCAGCGGCGCAGGTCATCATGACAGTCCTGCATGCAGGCGGTAAGTTCGATGATAATAGCTATAAAGTCTCAGGCGGTCTGCATGGTGTTGGGGTATCGGTCGTCAATGCGTTGTCTAAAAAGCTTGAGATGAATATCTGGCGTGAAGGCTATCATTACCGTCAGACCTATACTGATGGTGTACCTGACGCTGATATTCAGCAGATGGAAGCGACCGATCAAACCGGTACGCAAATCCGCTTTTATCCAAGCAGCGACGTATTCACCGGCACAGTCTTTGAATATGATATTTTGGCAAAACGCCTACGCGAGCTGTCATTTTTGAACTCCGGTGTGCGTATCGTTCTGACCGATGAGCGTATTGATAAGCGTCGTGAGTTTGAGCATAAAGGCGGCTTACTAGAGTTTGTCAGCTATATCAATGCAGGTAAAGACGGTATCAATGAAGTATTCCATTTTACCAGTCAGCAAGACGATGGTATCAGTGTCGAAGTCGCGCTGCAGTGGACCGATACGTATAACGAAAAAGTATTGTGTTTCACCAATAACATTCCGCAAAAAGATGGCGGTACGCATTTATCAGGTTTCCGCTCAGCCCTGACACGCGGCTTAAACAGCTACATGGATCGTGAGAATTTATTCAAAAAAGAAAAAGTCGCGGCGACTGGCGATGATGCTCGTGAAGGTCTAACGGCTATTGTCTCGGTGAAAGTGCCTGATCCAAAATTCTCAAGCCAGACCAAAGACAAGCTGGTCTCAAGTGAAGTGAAATCTGCTGTCGAATCAGCGATGCATGATAAGTTCAATGATTATCTGCTAGAAAACCCAAGCGCTGGTAAAGCCATTGCTAATAAAATCATGGAAGCTGCTCGTGCGCGTGATGCGGCCCGTAAAGCGCGAGAGATGACTCGCCGAAAGACGACTCTGGATATTGCAGGTCTGCCGGGTAAGTTGGCTGACTGCCAAGAAAAAGATCCAGTACTATCTGAGCTATATATTGTGGAGGGTGACTCTGCAGGTGGCTCAGCGAAGCAAGGTCGTAGCCGTAAGACTCAAGCGATTTTGCCGCTAAAAGGTAAAATTTTGAACGTTGAGCGTGCACGTTTTGACAAAATGCTATCGTCCGCTGAAGTGGGTAACCTGATCACGGCACTTGGCTGTGGTATCGGCCCTGATGAGTATAATCCAGATAAAGTACGCTACCATAAAATCATCATCATGACCGATGCCGATGTGGATGGCTCACACATTCGTACCCTGCTGCTGACATTCTTTTTCCGTCAAACGCCTGAGCTGATCGAGCGTGGCTATGTATATATCGCCCAGCCGCCGCTATATAAAGTGAAAAAGGGTCGTCAAGAGCTTTATCTCAAAGATGATGAGGCGCTAAAAGCGTATCTATTGTCATCAACCATTGATAGTACCAAGCTACATGTTAGTGCGGATGCGCCTGCTATTACAGGGCAAGCGCTTGAATCATTGCTGAATGATTATAACCAAACTCAGCTGATCAAAGCGCGTTTGCAGATTCGCTTCCCAGCGGTCATCTTGGATGCGTTGACGCATACGCCAAAGCTATCCGTTGATATGACTTATGATGAGTCTGCGATGCAGGACTGGCAAAAAGCCATGCAGGCTCAGCTTGACGTCTTTGGTAGTGAGTTAAATCCTGAGATTGAGTTGGTCAATATTCATGCACCGCAGTCACAAGATATGGATTCAGCGGCTGCCGATCTATTGGGTATGACACCTGCAATTGGCACTGAGGCCACAAGCACCGCAGAAGGCGAAGCATCAGACAATGAGGCTTTATCTACTAAGGCGCAGTGGCTACCACGTGTCACAGTCTATGTGCATCAACTGGCACACCATTATCTGTTAGATGCTAGCTTTATCAACTCAAGTGAGTATGGCAAACTGTTACGTCTATCAAGCGAATGGAACACCCTGCTTGAGAGTGATGCCTTTATCCGCCGTGAAGCAAGTGCGGGCACGACTAAAGATATCCCAGTACGTGACTTCGATTATCTCTGGCAGCAAATGATGCTCGACGCGCGTCGTGGTCTGGCTATCCAGCGCTACAAAGGTCTAGGTGAGATGAACGCCGACCAGCTATGGGATACCACGATGGATCCAGAAAACCGTCGTATGCTACGTGTCACTATCGAAGATGCGATTGCCGCTGATCATATGTTTACCTGCTTGATGGGTGATCATGTCGAGCCGCGTCGTGTCTTCATCGAAGAAAATGCGTTAACCGTCTCAAATCTAGATATCTAATTTTGAAACTGATCAGTAACAATGTATAAAAATACCGCTTCGATAGACGAAGCGGTATTTTTGTTTCACATGAAACCTTTTTTATAAAGCTAATCATACCTACTATTCGAGTTAAGAGAAAATACCATGATTGAAGTAGTGCTGCTCGCGATTGCACTCGCGATGGATGCGTTTGCTGTATCGATAGGACTGGGCGCAAAGTCACAGAAACAAAGCCAGCAATATGTACGTCATCTCGCTATTTATGCCGCATTATATTTCGGTATCGCGCAGGGTGTGATGCCGTTCATTGGGTATTTATTGGGTGCAGCGCTACTGGGTTGGTTGGCGGCGGCCGCGCCTTGGATCGGCGGTATCATCTTAATTGCGCTGGGTGGCAAGATGCTGTACGAAGTGCTCAGTGGTGAGGATGACGAAGACGATATTGACGTGGGTAGTAGTGTCATTAATCATCGCACGATGTTTACGCTAGCGATTGCCACTAGTATCGATGCCATGACAGCTGGATTTACGCTAAATTTATTGGCCTTGAACGCGTGGTTCGCTTGCTTGATTATCGCGGTCGTAACGGCTGTGTTTGGCTGGCTTGGGGTTTATTTGGGACGTCGCTCAGGCACATGGCTAGAGGATAAAGCCGAAGTATTGGGCGGTGTGGTACTGATTGCGATTGGTATCAAAGTCATGTTCTTTGGCTAGTCTATTTATAGTCAATCAATATTAAAAGTGGTACAAGGCAGACGAGTGCAAGTACTACAGTAGTAGGCTAAACGAGTCTAACGCTGTAACACTTTAATAGTGGTTCGACTATAGAGTTTCACTTAGCCTTTATGCAAAAAGCACCGCCTTGAATATCAAAGCGGTGCTTTTTTGTTTCACGTGAAACTTAGGCGTATTATGTATTCAACGACTATTCTTCGTCGGTATCAAAGCGCCACGCGAGTACACGAGTGCTCTTTTGACCTTGGCTCATCTCAATGATACGCATTTGCGCGACATTAAGCTGCTTTAATAGTAGTTGTAAAGGTTTCACGTTTTCAGATTTTGATACTAACGTCGTGAACCAGCCGACATGCTCAGCATAGCTTTGGCTCTCTTTTGCCATCTTGGTCAAAAACGCAATCTCGCCACCTTCACTCCACAGCTCTTTATGCTGACCACCGAAGTTTAGGTTTTGCGCCGCGTTACCTGACTTGGTTGAATGACGGCTGATTTGCTCGCTTTCATTTTTGCCGCGATGACGTTGCAGGTTGTGCTGCTTACGACTGTTGGCTTCCATCGCTTCTTCTAATGAGGCGTGAAACGGAGGGTTACACACCACCACATCGAAATAATCTTGACGATCAATGATGTTTTTAAAGATGAACTTAGGCTCAGGCTGTAGCTTTACTTTGACCGCGCTTTTTAGCTTAGGATTGGCGTCACAAATGAGGGCGGCAGTATTGACCGAAACCGGATCAATATCGCTTGCGGTAAAGCGCCAGCCGTAGCTTTGGCTACCGACAATCGGATAGATCGCACTGGCACCCGTACCGATATCAAGGGCGTAAATCTCTTTACCGATCGGCGGTGTGTTGTCGGCATTCACGTGCGTGGTCTGCGCGAGTAAATCCGCAATATAGTGAATATAATCGGCACGCCCAGGGATTGGCGGACACAGATAGCCGTCAGGAATATCCCAAAACTTCACGCCGTAATAGTGCGCCAGTAGTGCTTTGTTGAGAGTACGAACCGCCTGATGATCCGAGAAATTAATCGTCGGCTCGCCTTTAGGGTTAGTGATGGTATGCTCAGCAAGCTCAGGCAACGCGCGAGTCAATACGGCAAAGTCGTAACGACCTTGATGTGGATTGCGCGGATGCAATTGGCCGAGTTTTTTGGCGGTCGCAGGCGATCGGTTTCTGTGTTTACTATTGGCAGGATTACGGGTCATGGGCTTACTTGTCATAATGTCAGGCTACGATATATGGATATAAGTCAGCAGTGTAGCAGATTTCACCGCTCGCAAATAAGTTATCGATGGCCTATCGATGACGCAAGATCAGGTTGAGCCCCAATACGATCATCGCAGACCCCAACACACGGTCGATCCAATGCTCAAAACGCTGAAATCGTCGATGAATTGCAGGGACAGAGAGTAGCATCACCACGGTGCTAAACCATGCCATCTGTAAGACCATCATCCAGACGCCATAAATCGCCAATTGCCAAAGTGGGATGTCTGGCGATAGCACAAGGGTAAAAATCGCCACAAAATAGACAGGCGCTTTTGGGTTGAAGACATTGCAGAAAAATCCACGGCGCAATGTGGTAAAAGTATCGTTAGGCGTTGTAAATTTGGTATGAGTAGAGGCGTCTTGCTTTGCTTGTAAATGCTCAATAGGTGCGTTTTCCTGCGTTACTGACGCTGTTAGTTCTACTGGCTTTTTAGGTTTGGCCTGAATACCTTGCCACCCCAGATAGATCAGATAGCCACCGCCCAGCCATTTGATCGCGGTCAATAGCGGCTGCGAGTGGGCAATCACCGTTGCCAATCCCAGCACCGAATAAATGATATGCACCGACAGCCCCAAGGTAATACCCAGACTACAAATCAAACCAGTACGCCGACCCTTAGCTAAGGTCTGTTGTGAGACCAACACAAAATCAGGCCCTGGTGAGGCGGCCGCCAGCAAGTGAACGCTAGTGATTAGCAAAAACCCATGCCAAAACTCCATAAAACCCTCTATACCTTGATATTTTACCCAACCTAGTCTGAATCATAGTTGCACTTATCACAAATGAGTTCAACTTTTATCTATTATCGCGCCATTCGAGTCATTGCTATCGCTTGTGTTATGGTTATATGCTGTCTATATTAAATGAAGTATTAAAAATAGTCCTATCGACAAATCGCTATAAATAAGCGAGCAAGATTCGACGATATAACTAGGGCGTGTTGAACATTCGC
>NZ_DDNS01000012.1:98498-139020 GCF_002341255.1 Psychrobacter sp. UBA2514 | reverse complement strand
GGTCGAATGTTCAACACGCCCTACTCACTTCATAAAAAAGAACTTTGACAAGGACATCACCATGACGACGGACAGTACTACGCAAGACAACCGCATTACTTATGATACAGACGGCACTATTTGCCTGATTGGGCTAAATCGCGCCAATAAACGCAATGCTTTTGACAGTCATATGATTACCCAGCTATCTGACGCATTGACTCGATATGAAGACGATGAGCATCTACGCTGTGCGCTTATCTTTGCGTATGGCGATCACTTCACCGCTGGGCTCGATCTGGTCGAGCTACAAGATAAGCTAAACGATGGTGTGTTTGAGTTTGATGATAATCAAATTGACCCGTGGGGCATTAGTGGACGCTTACGCACCAAACCTGTGGTGGTGGCGGTCAAAGGCACGTGCTTTACCGTGGCTATCGAGTTGATGCTCAATTGTGATGTGGTCATCGCAAGCGACAACTGTAACTTTGCTCAAATGGAAGTCCAGCGCGGCATCATGCCATTTGGCGGAGCGACGGTACGCTTTGTCGCGGCGGCAGGCTGGCAAAAAGCCATGCCATATCTACTCACGGGCAAAACGTTCGATGCGCAAACGGCTGATCGACTGAACTTGGTCAGTGAAGTGGTGGCAAATGGGACTGAGTACGAGCGCGCATTAACACTGGCGCAAGAGATCAGCAAAGCTGCGCCGCTGGGCGTTAGAGGCGCGCTATCCTCCGCGCAAGATGCGAGCCGCAATGGTGCCGCGACGGCACTGGCTAATATCCACAGCTATTTGCCGCCGCTCTTTCATTCAGAGGATGCCAAAGAGGGCGTGATGGCGATGGTTGAGAGAAGGGAAGCTGAGTTTAAGGGGCGATAGGGAATTTTTAAATGGACATTGAACAAAGAATGTAATCAATTACTTGATGCCAAAAAAGAACATTCTCTTATTTGCTGAGCCGATATCTTCAAAATCTATATTTAGATTATCGGTAATCAGCTTCTTTCTGACATTTTTGGATGCTATTATTAAATCTCGCTCAAATTTGGCACCATTAATAGCTAAGTCTTCACTATAAAAGTTCGTATATCCTGAGATAAGTATTCTAAGATATAAACTAAAATCAACATAATTACCGCATTCTCGTTTAACCTTAGTCATCGATTGAAAACTATTTATTCGTCCTATAGCCTTATGAAAAACTGGTTCAGGAATGTATCGTTGATAAGATTGTAGTCTGGAGTTATAAACTATATCAAAGCCTAGGTATGTGAAATTGTCTTTAGCACCACATATTTTGGTTTTCGGATCTCCAACTTCCTTTTCAATATCTAAACCAATATTTTTAAGGTTTTCTTGAACGTGGTCTTTTAGTTCTTTAGCTCTATCATAAGAGTTACTAAAGATTAGAAAGTCGTCTGCGTAACGTATATACGGTGTGCTGTTCTTAATCATTAAATTGTCAAACTCGTATAAATACATTGAAGAGCACAATGATGCTATAGGCATACCTTGACGAACACCTTTACCACTAAGTTTTTTTAGGTATGCTTCTATCAGTTTTTTGTGCTTTAGATCGCCATAATCTAATTTAGCATCGCAGTATACGAAACTTTTAAGAATAGCAGTTAACTCTTTATCGTCATTTAATCCAATAAACTCTTTTTCAAACTTTTTTACAGCGATTTCTCTATTTATATTGTCAAAAAATTTGACAATATCTGCTTTAATAACGTATCTATACTTGCTCCGATACTCTATAACGTCATCTAAAGCTTTGCGAATACCATGTATGGTTTTCTTGTTTGGTGTTCCTTTATCATCAATATATTCTACTTCTTTGTCGTTATAACCTTTATTCAAGGCATGATCATATTCACAAAATACTTTGTATATTTCTTCATAATGGTCTTTTAAGTATTTAATAAATAGCTTTTGAACGATTCTATCTTGTACTGAGGGAACACAGACCAAACGAGTATTGTCTAATGTCATTACATCGCGTTTAAGACAGTTAGTTTTAGGCAAAATAACAGGGGTGAGATGGTCACAGTTATACTTGAAATCTGATATTTTTTTACAAATACTATCTAAAGCTTTGTCACTAAAATCATTTAAATAATCATTAACGGTGATGTATTGAGTATGGTAGGAGTTGTCGGCTTTCGACTTGTTTTTAGCGAGTTGATTAAGAGTGGATTTAAAATTTTCTTTCACATAAGATGAGAAGTTAACCTTATCTGTCATGATTATCTCCCTTGCTTCTACTTAACAAACCTTTTGCAAAAATTCATATATCAAGTTCTATTAACAAAATAAAGAATTTATGCAAAAGGTCTATTCACTAGATAATCATGACGAAGGTCGAGTGCTCCACGCAAATTATGAGCAAGCTTTCTTAAGCGTTGAACAATGTCGCCACTTAAATATAGCGCACGTTTGGAACGGTACGTCATATAGCTGTCATATGGAATGATAAGCTCATCTACAACAACCTTACAATCAGTTAAATTGTTAACGTCATTTGGAGCCATACCCATCAGTTTTGCGATTTTCTTACGGATTATTTCACTGTTATATATTAACACATACGAGTGTGCAATCGTTATCAATACTGCCACAAATATGTATGCCTTTGTCGCAAATGGTGCTGTTGGCGATAGTGCGCCGTTTATCAGTACCGCTCTTTCAAGCCATAATAGCGGCTCAATAAGTTTATTTAACAGGAAAGCTATTTTCGATATGTTCACCATGTCATCACCATTTGATATTGTTTCATCCTCTTGAGTAGTAGGTAGCAAGGGCAAGAGTGCTCCACGCAAATTATGAGCAAGCTTTCTTAAGCGTTGAACAATGTCGCCACTTAAATATAGCGCACGTTTGAAACTGTACGTCATATAGCTGTCATATGGTGTGACAAGCTCATCAATAACCAGCTTACAATTTGTTAAATTGTTTACGTTATTTAGAGCTAAATAGATAATAGCATTAATATTTACAAATTAGCAAACACTTGTTAATGAAATCGTTATTATTCAAATCTTACCCTCAAACCTCACCTAAATCTTCCAAATCCACATACTCCTTTTTACCATGAATCTTATACATCTTACGGTCGATCTCTGGATACAGGGTAATATCGATCGGTGGTCGGCTGCCACCCATCAGGTAAGTGGCATCGGCATCGCTCTCATTGCGCATCGAATGCGCCGCGCCATGTGCAGGGAAACCGACAAAATCTCCAGCACTCAGCTCATAATGCTCATCACCATAGCGCAGCGACAGCTCACCTGACAGTACATAAATGAACTCATCCGACTCCTCGTGATAGTGATGGGTCGTCGTCTCATCTCCCGCTTCCACCCGTACGAGGTGCAAGCCAAACTTGGTCAGACCAACGATATCACTGAGCGATACCGTATGGCGGATAGCGTGCTCATTGAACTGGTGAATATGCTTAGTCTCAGGCGTGTTATCGATATCGGATTTGGTCAAGACGTATGCTTGCGTGTCCTTAGGCGGCTTTTGTTCTGGTGTCGTCATCATCGGTCTCCTTGATTGATGCTTTGAGTGCATACCACTATTAGCCAATAGTAACAGGTTTTAAAAGGGACGAGATAGGCGTGATGTTGATAATCAGATAGCGGCTTTATATATCCTGCATAAAGCGATTGTTGATGACGCCATTCCTGTTGTACCCTGAACCATTATTTTAAATGAAGGGGAATGCGGGTGTTGTATAACTTTGATGAAGTCATCGATAGACGTGGTACGGGATCGCTTAAATGGCACTATAGCGATGATACGATTCCGCTGTGGGTGGCGGATATGGATTTTAAGGCCGCACCGCCTATCTTAAACGCGATTGAGCAAGCCGTACAGCATGGCATATTGGGCTATACCAAACCTACTGAGGCGCTATATGACGCCATTATCGAGTGGCATGGCAGTCGCTATGAGTTACCACTTGCTAAAGAAAATATTTTGTTTTCCCCGGGTGTCGTGCCAAGCTTAGCGCTGATGATGAACGTCTTTACCGAGGTAGGGGATGCGGTGCTGGTCAATGATCCTGTGTACACGCCCTTTATGAGTAAGGTTGAGCAAAATGGTCGCACGCTCATCACCTCATCGTTACAAGAGAGCGAGGGTAAATATCACTTAAATTTAGCTGATATCGAAGCCAAGATTATCGATCATGATGTGAAGCTATATTTAGTCTGCAATCCGCACAATCCGGGCGGGCGCGTATGGATGAGAGAGGAGCTTGAGGCGCTACTGACGATTTGCAAAAAGCATGATGTAGCGATTGTCAGTGATGAGATTCATCAGGATTTGACCTTGCGCGAGCATACCTTTACACCGTTTTTAACGCTGGCACAAGGCTATGAGCATAAGGTGGTCAGTCTGACCTCAATGACCAAGACCTTTAATATTGCGGGGATTAAAGGCTCGCTGATTTTTTCTAAGGATGCCGCACTGATAGAAAAAATTGACGCCCAGCAGCATCTAAACGATGAGTATGAGCTCAACATGTTCGCCTATGCCGCGATGCACAGCGCCTATCGTGACGGCGGTGAATGGTTGGCACAGCTGCTTGCCTATATTGAGGACAATATTGAGTTTACCTTGCAGTTTTTCGCTGAACATCTACCCAATATCAAGGTAATGCGACCAGAAGTGTCCTATCTGATTTGGCTGGATTGCTCAGCATATAGTCAAGACGACGAGCAGCTTTATGATATTTTACGTGCGGCGAAA
Source organism: Psychrobacter sp. UBA2514 (assembly GCF_002341255.1). NCBI lineage: Bacteria > Pseudomonadati > Pseudomonadota > Gammaproteobacteria > Moraxellales > Moraxellaceae > Psychrobacter > Psychrobacter sp. UBA2514. The sequence goes on along the minus strand of NZ_DDNS01000012.1, from coordinate 134,279 downwards.
GTGGAGCTGAGCGCAGGCTATAAGTATGGCAGTGAGGGGCATTCAAAAATGCGTATCAATGTTGCCTGTCCGCGTATGCTGTTAGAAGCGGGCTTGGCGCGGATGGTGGTGGCGTTTGAGGGGTTGGGGAATTAAGACATTATTGAGAAAATGGGCAATGCCTTATTGCTGACCTAGTGAAACAAGCAAACTATTGATTCTATTAATCGAGATCAAACATGGATGAAAAAGTTAAAGCATCATGGGAGCGTGTACTTCACCCCACGACGCTTAAAAAAAATATCATTACAGCCTCTATATTTTCGATGGGCTTCGAGATGCTCAAGAATAGTATTGTTGAAAAGATAAAAGGCTTTTTTACTAATGGGTTCGATGAAAATGGAATGATTGTTAGCGCTGAGTATAAAGAAAAGGTGCTTGTCTTGAATAGAAGCCGACTCTATGCATCTTTAACGTGGCTACGAGATATGGGTGCCATTGATGATGAAGATTTAGAGAAATTTGAGTATATCGAAAGGTGCCGCAACACCTTAGCTCATGAAATGTTAACATTTGCTTCGTCTGGGATTGACTTTGATGTCACAGAAACTTTTGAAGAAATGGTCGGTTTATTGAGAAAGATAGAGATTTGGTGGTTTGTAAACCTAGATATGGCAATAGACCCAGATGCTTATCCTGAAGATCTAGATTTAGAGCAGGTTACTCCAGGTCCAGTATGGGGTCTTCAAATGCTTATTGACGTTGCGTTAGGTTCAGAGGATGAGGCGCAAAAATACTATAATTACTTTGTCGCAAACTCGGACAAAGTTTAAGATGTGCATTTCCTCGGAATTTTTCAACTCTCCTACAACTAGCTGCGAATGTATGTTGAATTGTACAAAATAGTATGGTCTAAATTTTCAACCACTTCCCAAAGCTCAATCGGTCATAACCATTGAGCCTTAATATCTATACAGTTACTCTATCGGAGATAGCTTACCATGCGGGCTTGAGCGCAGGTACTGTTTGGGCGCTTTCACTTTTGCGGCAAGCTCACCTGCCACGCATCAACAAAACCACCTCTAAACAAACGGTGCATCAGGACAATGCGACGCTTCCAGTTCTTTTTCTGTAGGTGCGCGCAGCAACGTAATCGGCGCTGTCTGCGCCGCTTGCCACTCAATCAAGCCGAGCTCAGCAAACTCACCCAGCCAGCCTGCCATTGCCCAATGTTGCCACTGATCATAAAAGCGATTGGCATTGATAACGATACTGTCCAAGTGATTTAGCGGCGGACGGCAGACGCTGTGCTGCTGATGGTAGACGATTTCGGCAGTCAGATAAAACGGCATGCCGCACGCGCGTGCGCGAAACGCAAAGTCAGTGTCCTCCGCGCCGTAGCCGACATAAGCGGTGTCAAAGCCCCCAAGCGCATCAAACTGCTGGCGCGTGATGGCAAAGCACAAGCTCCAAAACGCCCCGAAGTCCTCGGTCTGCGTCATCGCGGCGGGCGCGAGTGAGTCTGTGGGCGCAAAGTTGGGACGATAAGGGTTGTATACGGAGAGCGCATCTAGCGCGGCATTATTTAGCATCCCAGCTGACAGCGCTGCTGACTCGGCGGCTGACAGCGGGCGCGTCAGATATTTGGGCTGCCCCATCAGCAGCGCGTTAGGATGCGCCGTGAGCTTGCTATACAGTCCAGCGATGCTGTCCGCCGCAACCAGACAATCGACATCTAAGAATATCAGCGCATCGAAGCTCGCGTGCGTGGCGCCGATATTGCGATTGTGCCCGATATCAAAGCGCGCTTGCTTATCGTTGCCATCTTTCGTGGTCGGAATCTGTACGATGTTCAGCGCGTATTCGTTTAGGCGCTTGGGGTCGGCGTCGTCATTGACGATGATGACTTCGGCAGGTGGCGTACTGCTGTTGGCAAGGGCGGCAAGCAGATTGTATAAGTGCGTGTTACGCCCATAGCAGGTAGTGATGACGCTCACAGGCGCGGTCGGTCGCTTCGGGGAGGCTTTGTCGTGATGCATCATAGGCTTAGTTTTTCTTATTATTAAAAGATGATTATTCGGGACGCAGCGCAAGTTTGGGCAACAGCCACTCATTAAACCATGCCTTGGTATCGCTATAGTCGCCAAAGCTATGCATCAATGCGGCAGCTGAGGTGTCCGAGTCAGGCGCTGTCTGCGTAATGGCTGTCGGCGTAGGCAGCTGCCCGTTATTGTTTTGCACCGTTTTACAAAAGTCATTCCAGCTGAGCGCCCGACCTTGCGCAATCAAAGCATTGGCGGTGGCAACTTGCTCGTCATGCGGGCGCGCGTCAGGTTGTACGATAAGCGGCGTCTGCTCGTAATAGACCTGCGCGATGCTGTTCAGCCCGCACGCCATAAACAAGGCATCGCTATGAATGATAAACGGGCGCACGTCTTTGACCTGTGTGGCAATATCGACCAAGTGACGCATGTTGTCACTAATAGGACCGAGCGAGATGATAAAGGCATCGGGCAATAGCTCACGCAATGTGGGCAGGCGCGCATCAATCGCTTGGTGTCCGCCATAGCCTTTTATCACCGTGATGATGGGCGCGCCCTCACGATGCGGCGTAGCATCGTCTGCTAAATCATTGAGTAATGTCAAAAACTCGGAACGGGTTAAATCCGTACTGAGCGCTGTACCGATAAAGTCCAAATGCAGGCTTTTCTTTGGCATCCATGCAGGCGTGTCTATCGCTTCAAGCGCGCGCGGATACGGGGCAAGCATTGCCAGCGCACCTTTAAAAGCCTCTATGTGCGGCGTATCGTCCCGCACGCCAGTCAAACGCACGTACAGATAGGGCATGCTGATCGTGCGGCATAGCATGGCAATTTCCACACTGACATCAATAATCATTAGAGCAATCTGCCGCGCGTGTAGCGCCTGTATCAGCTGATGGCTACGCGTTTGAATGTCGCGATTGCCGACAGGGGAATAGTGTAAGCTCTCAGGCTGCCAGTATTGTCCCGCACGCCCTTTGAGCACATCGTCTGCGCGCTCATCTTCAGGCGCGAGGCGGACGACTTGCGCTTCACTGATATTGCTAAAGCTATAGTCCGCCGCAGACACGCTGGTAAAAACCGTGAACTGCGCGCGCACAGGCTCAGGCAGTAGCGCCGCCAGCTTGTCCGCCTGCCGACAATGCCCCGAGCCGTGATGATGGGCGTAATAGCCGATGCGCATCCCTTAACCCTCAGCGTGCTGGGGCAAGGTGTCGAGACTTGGCGTCGCTTGTGGTGGTGGCATCGAAGGTAAGCGCTTGGTCATGGCAGCACTGGGCTTTTGCGCTGTGGATAGCGATTGTTGTTCTGGTGTCAGCGTTTGATAATACAAATCCAAATAGCCATCGACCATCGTGGTATCGGCACAAAATAACTTGGCACGCGCACGGCACGCCGCCCGTGAGATGTTTTTGATGCTATCAAACGCTTTAATAAAGGCGGCTTTGTCTTCTTTAGCGACCACAATGCCCGTTTCAGACGTGACAATCTCCGCGCACGCACCCACATCAAAGCCAATCACAGGCGTGCCGCAGGCGAGACTCTCTGCCAATATCAGACCATACGGCTCATCCCACGTACTGGTAAACAGCATCGCCGTCGCTTGACTCAAGTAGCGGTTAATCTCTGCTTTGGTTTTGTGACCGACATAGTCGAGCAAATCGCTGCCCTGCTGCTTGTCTTGGAGTAATAACGGCGCGACAGATTGCTCAAAATACTGTGCATTGCTTTTGGGGCCTGCGATAATCAGGCGCTTGCCCGCCGCCAAGCAATATTGCATTGCCAAATGCGTGCCTTTTTCAGGGCAAATACGTCCGTACCACAGATACACTTCGTCATCGATAGGTGTCAGCTGCGCGTCAAAAGAGTCCACATCAATACCGTTATACACCACTTTAGATGGCACAAATTCGGCAAACAGTTTTTGCTGATAGGTACTAATCGAGGTGAATTGCGTATCGGTGCCCAGTTGTAGGGTCAATAATGCCAAGCGCAGCTGCGGAAAAATCGGCGTATGAAAAGTGGTAAAAAAGCGCTTGCCAAAGACCTGACCCATCATCATCGGAATATGATGCAAGCTGTGATTGTGTACCACATCAATCTCGCCGCGTTCGTCACGCTCGATGATATCGCGAAGCGCATGTTGATAGGTGATGTATTGGTACATCTCCTCGCGCCCCATCGCCACCGACTCATGCTCGTTTGGATAGACCATCGCCTCAAATTCTTGACGCGACAATAGCGGTACAAGGGTCGCCTCCGTCTGACTGTCAGCATGCGCGTAAAGCAGCACCTCGTGCCCCGCCGCAACCAGCTTATCACATAGCAAATGCGTAATCATCTCAAGCCCGCCTGCGTAAGGCTCAGCAATCGGGTATAAAGAATGCGCAATGATAGCAATGCGTAAGGGTCGCTTCTGCGGCGTGACAGAAGCAGTGGGTAAAGATAAAAGGGTCATAATATTTCCTATGGCGGCGCTTATTCATCATCGTTATGGCCGCCGCTGTTATGGTTGTTGTTATTGAAAATAAAGGTAAAAGTCAGGATAAAAATGTGCGCAAAATAAAAAGTAAAATAAAGGTTAAAAGTTGATGGTCTGCTTATCTTGTACGCGATCAGTCGTCTTGATAAAGGGCATTTTTTGAATGTTTAGTGGCTTTACATATTCTGTATTTAATAAGGGAAAAGGTGCTGATGGTTCTGATAAAGAACGCAGGTACTCGGCCTCGCTGGCAGTGCTGTAATTGGCTAAGGCAAGTCTTGCGGCAATGAGTTTTAAACCAAAGACGGTGAGCGCACAGACAAATAGTATCGGGGAATAAGCCGCAGACAGCGGTGATACCAACAGGGCAGTGAGTGCATTTAATATCAATAGTAATTTGGGTAAGGCACGGCGATTGGCGTGCTTTAGCGCTGATTGCGTGGCATCAGGAGCGATTTTTGGGGTACACACAAAGGGCTTTTGCCGTCCCCACAATACAGGCAACCAGCACAGCGCACCCACTTCCCAAAAGTTTAAATGCATCAGCCATGTACGTAAGCGTTTAGGAATAGAATGTCGATAGCCGCGCTGCATTTGCTGGGTGAGTGGCGCTTGGTCGTGCAAATACGCCCATAAACGGCGCAGTAAAAATACGCCGTAACCTGCATAGATGACAGCCAAAATCGGTAACGCCCATGTGCTGTCGTGCCCCACTATCAAGGTGAGCGCCATCAGCATCACGGTGATAAGCTGAAGCAAGATTAAAATCCCTGTGCCGTTGACCCATGCACTGAGCTGCGACAAGTGCGCGCGCTGATAGCGGCGCTGCTCAGCTTTGCTGTGTTTGGTTGTCGCCATACTCGCGGCATACGTCGGATGCAGACGACGTAACAATGGCGCGGCAAGATAGCGACAAAAAATCTGCATATTGCCATATACCCAGCGCTGACGCTGTGCCAATAAATCACACAAGGTTGCGGGCAGCAGTCCCGTTGCAATCACTGTAGGAATAAAGGCGCTACGCATATCATGCTGATGCATGAGCACCCCCATCTGCGCGTCTTCGGTGATTGATGCGCCCGACCAGCCGCCCAGCTGCTGCAAATCACGACGGCGAATGACCGCATAGGTGCCTGTCGATAAGGCGCGTATACGATTGCGCGGCTGATATAGGTGATGGTTAAAGTAATGATTCAGCTCGCTGTGAATGTCCTCAAGATGGGCGCTGCGATAAAACTGCGGAAACTGTAATAGTGTGTGCTCAGGATAGTCGTTAATGGCTTGTACCATCGCCTCACGGGCATGCGGCAATGCTTCATAATCGCTATCCACCACCACGATATGACTACAGCGTCTGTCCATCCACGCCAGCGCCAAGTTAAGTGCACCCGCTTTGTAGCCTGCAATCTCATCAATATGATAAAAGCGCACGTTGAGCGCGGCATCTAGCGATTCACAAAAGGCGGCCAGTGGTTGATAAAGAGATTTATCCGTATGGTTATTATCAATAATTAAGATTTCATCCACTGCCTGTTTGACAGCCAATAACGACTTAATGGTTGCAATCACAATCTCAGGTGGCTCCGCTCGTGTCATTAGCTGGAAGCTAAAGGCAATCGTGGCAGTAGTCGACTGAGATGATACGGGCGCAAAAACTGTATCTTGCACACCGTGCATCATACGAGACGCAGACGTTAAAGGAGTCATAATCTTTTATTCTTATCGTTATCGAGCTGTGGACGTTGGAAACAGGGGCAGCAAATAGCGCTTTGGTTTTAATGAAATATTTAATTGGCGCTTGAGAGAACAAATTCATAGTAATACAAAGCTTGGTAACATATTGATTATTAAGTGTTAGTTTCTGCACTATCTCGTAATGTTACGTAAGTTTTTCAGTCATTAACTTAAGAAATTTAGTGAAGCATCGAAAATATAGAGATACACACCTATAAAATAAGGTTTTATAAAAGGTTTATAGCGATAGGCGTCAAAAATCTGTCTTAGTCATGTCCTTATGTTGAGTGCGTCAACGCTTGAAAAAAATAGTTAAGAATAAACCGCATATCAACCGCCATTCATGGCGCTAAACTTGTTAAAATAGGGCACCAATTTTTTATTGATGGATACTCACCTTATGACGACCGCATCATCGACGCCAACTATCAAGCAAGACCGCATTTTAATCCTCGATTTTGGCTCGCAATACAGTCAGTTAATCGCCCGCCGTGTGCGCGATTCTGGGGTATTTTGTGAGATGTTCCCTTATGACATCGACACTCAGCGTATCATCGATTTTGGCGCAAAAGGCGTCATCTTATCGGGTGGCCCTGAGAGTGTGCATGCGGACAATAGCCCGCGTATCAATGACGCGGTGTTTGAGCTCGGTGTACCAGTACTTGGCATTTGCTATGGTATGCAGGCGATGGCAGATCGCTTCGGCGGGCAAGTTCATGCCAGTGATATTCATGAGTTTGGTGCGGCGACCATCGAAGTAAATGGTCACTCGCAGCTGACTGACGGTATCGAAGACAGCAAGACTGACGGCGCGGCTGCCAAGCTAAACGTTTGGATGAGTCATGGTGATAAAGTCATCAAAGCGCCTGAAGGCTTTGACATCGTTGCTAGTACGCCAAGCTGCCCGATTGCGATTATGGCTAATGATGACAAGAAATACTACGGTCTACAGTTCCACCCAGAAGTGACGCACACCCTACAAGGTCAAGCGCTGCTAGGTCGTTTTGTCCATCAGATTTGCGATTGTGCTGGTGAGTGGACGCCAGACAATATCGCTGATATGCGTATTGCACAGCTCAAAGAGCAAATCGGTGACAAGCAAGTATTGCTCGGACTATCGGGCGGCGTGGACAGCTCAGTCGTTGCAGCACTACTGCACAAAGCCATTGGCGATCAGCTGACTTGTGTGTTTGTGGATAATGGTCTCTTGCGTCTGCATGAAGGCGATCAGGTCATGCAAGTTTTTGCAGAAAACATGGGCGTCAAAGTCGTCCGCGTCGATGCCGAAGAGCGCTTCTTAACCGCGCTGGCTGGCGAGAGCGACCCAGAGAAAAAGCGTAAAATCATTGGTAAAACCTTCATCGACGTATTCGCTGATAGTGCGCGTCAAGTGAGCGAGCAGAGCGATGGTAAAGTTGTTGAGTTCTTAGCACAGGGTACGATTTACCCAGACGTGATCGAATCTGCTAAGTCACATCAAGGTAAAGCACACGTCATTAAGAGCCATCATAACGTTGGCGGTTTGCCAGATGACTTGGCGTTTGAATTGGTTGAGCCGTTACGCGATCTATTTAAAGATGAAGTGCGTAAACTTGGTATCACCCTTGGTCTACCAGAGAAGATGATTTACCGTCATCCATTCCCAGGGCCAGGTCTAGGCGTACGAATCCTTGGCGAAGTGAAAAAAGAATACGCTGATGTCTTGCGTTTGGCAGATGCTATCTTTATGCAGGAGCTGGAGCGCTCTGGCTGGTATGACAAAACCGCGCAAGCCTTTGCGGTATTCCAACCAATCAAATCAGTTGGCGTGGTCGGTGATGGCCGCCGCTATGCGTGGGTGATTGCGCTACGTGCCGTTGAGACGGTGGACTTTATGACCGCGCGCTTTGCCCATCTACCGTATGATTTGATTGAGACAGTATCGAATCGCATCATGAATGAAATCGCTGAGGTCTCACGCGTGACGTATGATGTATCGAGCAAGCCGCCGGCGACGATTGAGTGGGAATAATCTCTACTCAGTATTTAGCTGAAATAAAAAACACTCAACTTGGTTGGGTGTTTTTTGTCTAAATTCCTGTATCAGGTGGTATAGGGTTATTTTCTTCGTACGAAAGATAGTCAAAATCGATACGTTGATATTGGCGTAAAGTACCTACAGAAATTTTAAATTCAGTGCCTACTTTAGGAACAGAGACGTCCATTCCTGCATCTTTTAATATATCGGCATATTCATTAAGTGCATCAGTAGCAGAAGCAATAGACTGATCATTAGAAGCTATACCTAACAAATTAACTGAATAAGTTTCTTCATCCTTAATATCTCGATTTGGATAAATATCAACATATATACCAGTTAGATATTCATTAGCTCGCTTAGCAATCTTTTTTCTTTTACCTTTTTTATCAGAAGACGCGATTAGCTGATCGAATTTAGTAGGTAATGCTGGTCTTTTATAACGACCAGCTAGCCAATCAATATACTGATTTAGGTTCCCTTCTAAAAAGTTAATTGAAGAATCAGGTTTAAATTCTTCAAGAAGTGACTTTTTTATTTGAATTTTTTCGTGAGCTTTTAGCTCTAAAATAACCTTCTCATCAGAGCTGTTTGAGTTGGCTTCTATATGCAATATTCTAGGATGACGATTATGGCTATACTGTTTATTAAACGCTTCAGCTGATAAAGGCCGGACAATAGAGAGCTCGATGTATTCTTCTTGCGAGGAGGCAACGTCGCATGATTGCGAGGCAACAACCAACAAGTTGTTAGCAGATATAGTGAACGTACTATCTATATCACCTATTAGCTTTGCAACTGTTTCAGGTTTGACAAAGCTGCCTTGTCGCCATCCTAATGCTTCGAGTATACGCTGCATTTAAACCTCTAAATTAAACCTAATTCAGGCGTCAGTGATTGATGAGCAAGACGTCGACCTGCAAAAATTATTTTTTCTCTATCAAGCTTTTCGTCTGTTAACATTTGCATCACGCTAGTAGAACCTAGGATAGGGGTAAACAGCTTTTCTTTATCAGTAGGAAGCTTGTTATAACTCCAGTCTTCTGCGATAACGCTTAACTCAAACACTCTTTGTCTATCTTTTTCTTTACTAATCCCTTGCTTCTCCCAGTTGTACAGTGTTTTTCTTGAGACACCAACAAGCTTAGCAAGCTCTTCATCACTCAAATCAAAATACTCTTTTATTGTCGAAAGCTGAGACTGGCGAGTATTGTACTTAACATTAATACTTGATCCGCTTGCTTGGCTCATTTTGTCAATTATATAACGACTGTTATCGTAACTGGTTGATTTCTTAAAAGCATAGGCTGGAGTAGTGGCAAGAATAGAAGCGCCTATAAAAGCGGTAGTAATGTTCTTATTTATCCAGCTATTTGCTCCATAACTGTTTTGTCTCATTTCCATGCCTCCTTGGCTTGTTCTGTTGTTACATTCCAAAATGCTTTTCGACTGATTTTATGCATGTGTGATAGCTTACTAAGTATTAATCCTTTATTAAAATCTAGTGGACCGGACTCTTCTTCCTGAGCATTCCATACATGGTCGATATCCAATAGTAGTCTTTTGACAGGCTTATCAGAAGATTTTTCTATTGCAATGGGTAAATTCTCTGCATCAGGCCAAACTAAAACTTTATCCTCACCGTATATCGAACGAATAAAAATAGCCCCTTCTGTGGTTCTCCATAAAGTTTCATTAGTCTGTCTTAGTAAGCTCCCTGACAGTTTTAAATCATCGTTGTTGTATAGTCTAGGCTGAACAAAATCTTCTATTGAGCCTTTGCCTTCAATGTTAAAAATGGTATCGCTATAACGTAAGCCAAGACCTAAACAGAGGCTTGGGTTAATAACATCTATAATAGTTTGTAATAAGAAATCACAGTTCTCTTCAAATCCATTAAAGCGTTCATATTCACTAGTCATAAACAATAAACGATTCTGGTTAACCGAAGCTGCGGTATGACTATTTTTAGAGATAAACTCCCAGTTGGCTTGAGCCTCTAAGCTTATACCGTTAGGCGACACCGTAATTTCTTGGGTCTCAGTGTTCCTTAGAATTGGTAGCTTATTTCTCAAAGCATCTTGAATCTTAGGTATGTATTCCTTTATACCTAGTATAGGAGAAAATCTAAATTCTGCTAATACAAAGACCAAAGGTTGATTTGATAACTTTTTATAGTCACACATGTTGAACTCTCAGTAAGCTGATAAGTCTATTTAAAGTTATTATATAATACACACTATGTGTAATTAGTTGTGTAATTTTTGGAAAACAATTGAGAATTCCAAAAAAAAGCAGCACCCCGAAAGAGCACTGCCATCATCTAAAAACTCATTTCTCTAAACCAATAACCTAACCCCGCACATTCACCACATAACGCCCAACCACCTTACTCGAAATAAAGCGATCTAAGTATTCAGGCGTTTGCTCAAGGGTAATTTCTTCAGCATAACCCTCAAGGTCAGGCAATTTCATATCGGTTGAAACGCGCTGCCAAATCGCTTTTTTGTCCTCAAGGGGGATAAGTACCGAGTCGACACCCAATAATGACACTGCTCTGGTGATAAATGGCATGACCGTCATCGAAAACTCCGCACCGCCCGCTAGGCCGCAACTGGTCACTGCGCCGCCCGCTTTGGTTTGCTTGAGCAAATTAGCTAGATAATCGCCACCGAGTGTATCAATGGCATTGGCCCACAGCTCACGGCCGATAGGTTTGCTACCGATTTCATTGATCGTATCGCGATGACGGACTTCGCTTGCGCCAAGATTTTTTAGATAATCGCTTTGTTCAGGCTTACCTGAGAAGGCGATAACCTCGTAGCCCAATTGACTTAATATAGCGATACTGATACTACCGACGCCGCCCGTTGCGCCCGTGACGGCGACTGGTCCGTCTTCAGGTTTTGCGCCCATTTTCTCAAGCTTTTGCACGCTTAAGGCTGCGGTTAGGCCGCCAGTACCATAAATCATTGCTTCTTTTAATGTTAATGATTTTGGACATTCTATCGCCCAATCAGCGGGTATCGAGATTATCTGGCCAAGCCCGCCTGCGGTGTCCATGCCGAGATCATAGCCGAATACCAACACTTCTTGCCCTGCGCTAAACGTGCCTGATTTGTCACTGACGACGACACCTGCCGCGTCAATACCAGGGGTATGCGGATAGTTTCTGGTGATTCTTTTATTGCCCGTGGCTGACATGGCATCTTTGTAGTTCAATGATGAATAATGCACTTCGATGAGCAAGTCATTCTCTGGTAAGTCACTGACTTTGCGCTCGTGAATGCTTTTTTTGAATTCACCGTCGTTAGTTTCTTCAACGACTAAGGCTTTAAACGTTTTCTCGTTTGACATAGTGATATCCCTATTACGTTTTATTGTTTATGTTCATGAGTCATGGCTTAACTATCGCATGCTTCATTATCTCATGACTGCAAAGCCATTAAAGCAAAAAAATCCCACTGTACTTTAGGATAAATACAAACGGGCTTCTTGTTATTTTATGCTACCTCTGATGATAATAGTCGTTGAAAGGTTAGTGTGTAAATTATAGTTTTGACAATACTTTAAAGTTACTAAGGTTTTAATAGTACCTTACCTTTTTTGCCAGATTGCACATCACCTGAGACGGCTTTGGTAATCTCATCAAGCCCATAAACCGCTTCAATTGGTAATTTTAGATTGCCGTTGGTCGCGCGCTCTAGTAGTTCATCAATCAGACGCTGTTTGTTGTCCAGATCCATTTCTTGGCTAGTTTTGCTGCCCCAGAAGCCTTTGACGATAGCTTGCTTAAAGATCAGGCTGCCAGCGTCTAGTTGCATTGGTTTACCTGACATAATACCAAACGAGACCAACGTGCCGTTGCTACCGAGTAGCGATAGCAGCTCATTGCTTGATTCGCCACCGACGGAGTCCACAGCAGCGGTGATCTTGTCCTCACCGATGATAGCGCGGACTTGGTCTTGCCAGTCATCATCAGTAGTGACGACATTGTTTTTGATATCTAGCGCGGTCAGCTCTTCTAACGAGTCTTTGCTACGCACGAGATTAATGGTGTTCACACCGCGTGCCGCTGCCAGCATGGCTAGTGTTTTACCAACAGCACCATTAGCCGCATTATGGATGATCCATTGTCCACTATCTACTTCTAGGAATTCAAGAAGCATCAAGGCGGATAATGGCATAGCAATCAGCTGCGCGGCCAGTTCGTCTTCGATGCTATCAGGGATGACAAACACCATAGTGGCAGGGGCGACAAAATACTCTGCCCACGTTTCGTGCACACTGGCACAGGCCACGCGCTGACCGATGCTTAAGTCTGTGACCTCATCACCGACCGCATCAATAATTCCTAACGCTTCACTACCGCCAACCGCTGGCATTTCTGGCTTGTAGCCGTATTGCCCGCTGACCGTTAGCATGTCGTGGTTATGAATGGGGGAAAGGATGGTTTTGATACGTACTTCGTTGGCAGCAGGCTGCGGCATAGGACGCTCGCCCACGCTCAGTACGTCGGAAGGTTTGCCAAAGTGATCATAAGTAGCAACGCGCATAAATTATCCTTAATCAATTATTTGTTATTATGTGTGTGGGTCCCAGACCAGCACGTTATGGTGTAGCTATCGTACTGTGTGATCTGGTTTAAATATAATCAGTATGGATCATACTATAGATAACAATAGACTGGTCGTCTAGTAAATAGATGATAACGTTATGTATGGTTTTGTTTCAGGTGGATTAAATGCTCAGTCATTGTCTTGACAGCATAGATATGGATTGCTGCATTTGATAAAGATGAGCAGTCGCCATACTGATCATGTACAGACATAGTGCTTGAGCCGTCAATGACACGGCGCTATATGGAAAGAGATTGACTATATAGAATAGAGGCTTAATAAAATAGCGGCTTAATAAAACTCAATGCGACTAAGGATGTGCTCCTGCACCATATAAGCACAAAAATACGCGCTGGGCCACGCCACGATAAAGACCAATCCCCACGAGTGCATCAGCTCGGTAAAAAAACCGTCAATATAGCCCACCTTTATAAGCAATAATACGGTTGAGATGATGAGTGACATCATCATCGCCATAAGACCAGTAAAGATCAGGCGATAGTATTTGCGGCGGGTGCGTATTCTGATGGTGGGGAAGTTGGCCATAGTTTCGATTATCCTACAAGTGATAGCAGTGCTCATGATACTCCGTGATGACGGACTGGTAAAATCGTTATTATCAATCGTCAGGTTTGCTATAGATTCATAACCATCTTTTTATCTTGAGAAAAACAATATCTCTAGATAATGCGCTCTTCTAGAGAGCAACTTTTGCTACGATAATCTATGATAAGTAAGACTAAACGATAAATAGGAAAATAGCGCTATTGGATACGCAGTTTACCATGACGCAGGGTTTTTATAAGCAGCGCCTGACAGATAGCGGTTTGCAAGTGGTGATACCTGAAGAAAACGAAAGGGTAGAGGTGCACCGAATTATCTATGAGGAGCTGTGCCAAGGGCAGTTATTGGATAGCTCAAGAGAATATTATCAAAGGGTCATTGAGCAATTAGCTGATGCAGGCTGCGAGGGGGTGATTTTGGGCTGTACTGAGATTGGCATGCTGATTAAGCAAGCGGACAGCCCCATCCCTGTGTTTGATACCACCGCTATCCATGCGCGAGCGGCGGTAAGGTTTTTAGTGGATAAGGCAGTCGGCTAAATACTGCAAAGATAGCATAAAACCTGCTGCGACCGTTTAGCCTTTATCGTAAGTTGGTTAATGGCTACCATGAACCTTTTCATGCACTTTGATGATACGGCGCAGCGGTAACCGTCTCCATGGTGTCGTTGGCAAGGCAAACAGCAGCATGGTTTTGGCGATAGACCCTTTGGTAAGGTCACGCGATTTACTGGAGGGCGTACTCGTGTCGCTCAAGGTGCATCCTTCTATGCCACTTTGATTGGGCTTTGATGAGTGTCAGTTGGGTTTAATTAAGAATAGATAGTGAGCTTAGGGTTGTAGTTATAACCACTACTGCTATAAAACGCTCCTATTATAAATAACAATGCCTAAGCTATCTGGGCTAGAAAGGTAAACAAGAGCTAACGATAGTCTTGTATATGAACATAGAAGATAAGGTTTTGACTAGAAAGTTATAAATTAAAAAGTCTAGGCACAAGTTTAGCGCTAAAATCAAAGTCAGATTTTGTTTCCACCTTAATTCTAAACAAGGATGCCTCCATGCTATTTAAACGCTTAGGCCTTGCCGCACTATTTAGTCTCTCTATCGTAGGCTGTACCACAGCGCCCAATACGCTTGCCGTTAACACCACCCAAAAAATCATTCAATATGAGCGCAATAAGTCTGATCTGGATGTCAAATCATTTACGCTAACTTCTGGCGACAAGTTAGTTTATGCCGAAAACGCCAACCTAACAGGCGAGCCCTTACTCCTTATTCACGGTTTTGGCGGTAATAAGGACAACTTCACCCGTATCGCTGACGAGTTAGAGGACTATCATCTGATCATTCCTGATCTACTGGGCTTTGGCGAGTCGAGCAAACCTATGAGCGCAGACTATCGCTCACAGGCACAGGCCACGCGCTTACATGAGCTGTTGCAAGCTAAAGGATTAGCAAGCAATATTCACATCGGCGGTAACTCGATGGGCGGCGCGATCAGTGTCGCTTATGCCGCAAAGTACCCAAAAGACGTCAAGAGTCTGTGGCTTGTCGATAGCGCAGGGTTTTGGTCAGCAGGCGTGCCAAAATCGCTTGAGGGCGCAACCCTTGAGAACAACCCATTGCTGATCAATAGCAAAGAGGACTTCTATAAGATGTACGATTTTGTCATGTATAAGCCGCCTTATTTGCCAAAGTCAGTCAAAGCGGTATTCGCACAAGAGCGTATCAATAATAAGGAGTTGGACACCAAAATCCTTGAGCAAATCGTCACTGATAATGTCGAGGAGCGCGCTCAAATCATTGCGGATTATAAGATACCAACGCTCGTGGTTTGGGGTGAGAAGGATCAAGTCATCAAACCTGAAACGGTCAATGTGATCAAAGACATCATCCCGCAAGCGCAAGTCATTATGATGGAAGATATCGGTCACGTACCGATGATCGAGGCAGTAGAGCAAACGGCGGAGGATTATAAAGGGTTTCGGGAGGGGATTAAATAGTAGCTATTCCCGCTTTACGCTACTATCTTAGCTGCCACTGTGGCGGTGACTAATAGGCAGTCGTGCTCCTGTTGCCTCGATATCGCGACTGCCTAAGTCCCCGCAACACAGTGTGCAGCCAAGTATATCCGCTGCAATCGGGGCTAAACCGCTCTCCAAGTTCACCTAAAATTGCAGTGCAATTTTTTAACGGTGCTCAGGCTAAACTGCTTCCCATGTCAACCTCTACTACTTTTACAGAATTTGACTACAAAACCGTAGTCAATATGTTTGACTACGGTTTTGTAGTTGACATTAAAGTTAACTGGTTTTTATTCTTTACGACTGATAGAAGGCAATTTATTGATTGTCTTTTCAACAACTCCGGTTAAAGGAGCATTATCACCGTGCTTTTTATCTAGTGTGCTTGAGGCATTCGTGGCTATAGTATCAATAGCAGCAGCTAAAAGTTTCTCTAATAAAGGTTCTTTGTTTTCACTGTCAAGATCTTCTATCTGCTGCTTAAAGCTTTGGTAAGATTTAGCTAATGCTTCTTTGTGTGCGTATTCTTGTTTTAACCTTTCCGCCTCACTTCTTCTTTTAGAAGCAAATATTGCAAGCCAAATTATTGGAAGTATTATAGGTAGTCGTTGAAGTAGAAAAACGCCAACATCTTTTATGACTGCAATGTCACGTGTAGCGTCTGATGAATTAACAAGAATTAAATTTTGGTTAGTAAAATAAAAAGCTAACATTAAAAGCATTATTATAGATATAACGAATAAACCTGTGTATATTCTTATAGGTACAATAAACGAAGTACTTAAGTCATGATAAGCGCTAGCAAGCCCCACACTCGTGGCTCCAGGAATTATACCTTCAATCTGTGTTTTCAATGCATCATACTGGCTCTGCTGGTTGACTTTCATCAAGTCTAGTTCATTTTTCCTCTCTTGAATTTCGTATTTGAGACCGTTTTTTACTTCTCCATAATCATCTTTCTGACCAAAAACCTCGTCATAAAAGGCTTGTAGCTCCTCCATTTCTGTAGCTAAGTCATTTTTTATTTTTTTAACTGTAATATCTGATTCTCTTATATTCTCTTGAAAAGAATCTATTGTGCTTTTTATAGAGTCTTCATCTGTAAAAAGACTATTGAAGTAAGTGTTAATTCTACTAGCTTGCTCTTCTACTTTATTTTCAAAGCTATTAATATTAGACTCTATAGATTCACTGTCTTCAGTTCCAGTTAGAAGCTTTGTTTTCAATACTGCTATCTCTTCTGAAGCTTCATTTATATTTTTGTAAAGCTGCACGACTTCATCATTTTTAGTTTTTAAACTATGCATTAGTTCTTTATATTTATCATTATAGCTTTCTAAGCGACTATCTATAAATTTTATATAAGTATCAAAAGCAGACTTTGATGCTTGGATATGAGAGGAGCTTTTTTGAGAGAAGGGGCTCGTTTTAAGTAGGATTTGATCTGCATACTGATTAGCTGTTACAAGCTGATTTTCTAATTGTTCATTAAGAGCTAACTCTATAGTCTGCTTGTAACTGTTAAATATATTTATAAGTTCGGTGAGTATGTTTAATGGAATAAGGTCACTGTCAATATTTTTTATAAATACGTCTAAGTATTTTATAACTTTTAGTAATCGAGCGACCTCACGTACAGTATTACTTTCTTGCTCGTCTAGCGAAGGTTCTACTCCATCAATTAGTTGATATATCTCACCCCAACTATTAAGAAAGTTTTCATATACCTCGCTTCTACTACTCATACAAAAACCCTTATTCTATAAGCTAGTTTAAAGTAGTATTATACATAAGTTAACTTTCAAAAAATGAGAAAAGTATTTAGATTGAACAGGCATATTTGTTCTTTAGTCTTCTTGTCCAAGGTTGTAAACTACGCCTAGCGCGTCAGAAATCAGCTAATTTACAACTAATGATTATTATTCCAGTCATAATTACAAGACAAAAAATCGGTGCGCGGGGCGCACCCTACTCAAGATTGCAGTTTATTATTTAAATGTACAACCGCTTAAAACAAAGTCTCTGATTCAAAGAAGCAGAGGAAGCAAGGCTTGCCTTTGACCCACATGGATTGTTCAATATATATCCAGCGTGCATCAATACCGGCGATTTGAGTTTTCATCGTCACTTTGTCAAAGGCGCGGACACGTTTGCGATATTGAATACTCGTACCAGCCACAATCAGATTCCAACGTTGCTTGAACAATTGACGACCAAGCCCCGTACGTACAGCAAAGTTCATTCGACTCAGATTATATAGTGTCAGTATGCGCCCATTATTCATCTCAAAATAATCATCGATATCCGTCAGCTAGCAGCGAAACTCAACTTCACTGACCTCATTTAAGGCTAGCCTCTGACCCTTTTTGACTTGCGAAACAGCTTGTATAAGTGAGACGGTATGACGAATAAAGGGGTACATGGTCTGCTCTCAAAGCTTAAGGTAATGGAGGATAAGGTAGTCAGAGACTTATCGTAGAGTATTTTAGTCCTTAGCCATCGGCGGCCAACGATGATCCTTATTGGACGCTATCCACTCTTGCACCCATGGCTCAGGTGACATGACTAAATTAGGCTCACCTAACGCCTTTAACACTTTGGCGGTTTCAATGACTTTGCCGCCTTTGGTGACGCCCGTGCGTAATAGCACCGAGGAGCAAGGTTTGCCTTTAACCCACATTGAATGCTCAAGATAGAGCCAGCGCTCATCTATACCGACGAGCTGCGTCTTGATGGTCACTTTATCAAACAGGCGGATACGATTACGGTATTGAATGGTGCAGCCTGCCACTACCATACCCCAACGGTTCTTTAGCAGCTGCTTGGCAAGCCCCGTGCGAATGATAAAATCTGTACGGCCAATATCATAGACGGTCAATACACGGCCATTATTCATCTCAAACATCGGATCGATATCGGTAATACTACAGCGCACAGTGACTTCGCTGACCTGATCAAACGCTAACGGTTGAGCTTTTTTATTAGTGATAAACGCATCAACGATCGACTTAGTGTAACGCAAGTAAGGATACATAATAGAGTCTCAAAAGTTTAAGGATAGGTCAGTTGCGCAGTTATTTTGACTTGACGGTAGCGTCCACACCGATGGAGTGAAAGTAGGCGCTGACGGTTTCGGGTAGCCAATTGATATCGAATCTGGATTTTTTATCACGGCCCTGAGCTTGTTTGCTATCCGAGCGATAGCGAATGTAGCCGACGTGCCCGCCGTGCTTGGTATCGATAATAGTGACGCAGTCGGAGACATCGTTCGCGGTGGCGGTAAAGCCCAAAAACGGATCGTCTTTGGCGCTAATCAACAATAAGGGTTTTTTGACATCGTGCAAGTAGGGCAGGGCTGAGGCGCTATGATAGTAGTCGTTGTTAGAGCGGTAGCCATGACGCGGCGCGGTAAAGATATCGTCAAAGTCGCTGATACGATTGACCGCTTTGATAGAGTCGATCTCCTCTTTGCTGATGTCGTTGGCAAGGGCTTTTTTAATAATCGGATTAAGCAAATAAGGCGTATAAATCCGATGACTCAAAAAGCTGTGCATACTCAGCGCCGCTGATGACATATCGACAGGGGCGGAGATGACAGCCGCGCCTTTACAGAGCGCTTTCTCGCCGTATTCGCCCATGTATTTAGCTAAGGCATTACCACCCAGTGAGACGCCGACCGCATACATATTGGCGTATTTTTCGCTTAGGTTTTGCAGCATGTAGTGCACTTCGCCCGTATCACCCGCGTTATAAAACACCCGTCCACTAGCTGGAATACCACCACAGCTGCGGAAATGGGCGACGACAAAGTGCCACCCTTGCGCGTGCATCTGATAAGCCAAAGCGCGGGCATAATGGCTATCGCTACTGCCTTCCATACCGTGGAACAAAACGATTAATGGCGTTTGTTCAAGTTCACCATTTTCTAAGTTTTCTGAATGTTCTATAGGATGCGCATCATAGAAATCATAGGCAATATCACTCTCGTCCAAGGAATCTTTGCGCACCACTCGTCTGTACTCGGGTGCTTTTGGCGCAAAAAACTTTGGCAGGATGCTTTGCAAGTGCGGATTAGTCAGCCAAAAAGGCGGTTTAAATGCGTTATAGGTAAAGGTCGTCATAGTAGGGTTTCTAAAGTTGTAAAATAAAAGTATAAATAGAAAATATGAGTGTGATTTAAATAGCTGGTTCCACGTGAAACAAAACAGCTCTATAAGACTGAGTCTATACATTGTTAATTTAACGAATTTATTATCATACTAAGCTCGCAGCAAGCTTCCAATAGATTTTGGTGAACGGCTCAGTGAACAGATGATTACTGTATTATTTAATTAAGCTCAGTTTACTTCTTTAGAACATACTAATCTGTGGGCTCTATCACTCTACCTGCCATCGCTAGTTCAGTTTTTAAGGTCTCAATATCAACCTCAGCAATAGTGACAGTTAAGGTGACTTGTTTGCTATAGGCGACATCTTCGATAGTGCCCTCTAAGCTCTCGACCACATAGCGACACTGAGCTTCAGTCGCGAAGTCCGCTAGTATTTGCACTTGCGTCATCGGCACGAAAGGTTGCAATATCATCTGATCGACTGCTGCTTGTGCAGAGCCTGCATAGGCACGAGTGAGACCGCCTGCGCCAAGCTTAATACCGCCAAAGTAACGCACGACGACGATGATCACGTTGCCGATGGACTTATGTTGCAAGACATTTAATATTGGTCGCCCTGCGGTACCACTCGGCTCGCCATCGTCATCAAAGCCTGCGCTGGTGGTGTTGTCAGGGTCGCCGATGATATAGGCCCAGCACCAATGGCGCGCATCAGGATATTGCTCGCGCAGCTGTTCCACGTGAAACATCGCTTGCTCACGCGAGCTGACAGGATAGGCATGAGCGATAAACT
Source organism: Psychrobacter sp. UBA2514 (assembly GCF_002341255.1). Classification (NCBI taxonomy): domain Bacteria; kingdom Pseudomonadati; phylum Pseudomonadota; class Gammaproteobacteria; order Moraxellales; family Moraxellaceae; genus Psychrobacter; species Psychrobacter sp. UBA2514. The sequence continues at coordinate 113,913 of NZ_DDNS01000012.1, read as the reverse complement.
CAGATTTTTTGATCTCAAGCCGCGCGGTCACGGGGTTTTTTAAGGTTTGATAGCTCATATTGCATCGATGGTACACTTAGGGTTAGATGGGATATGTTAAACTGACACCACTATAACAAAACCCTATATGACTAAAGGTAGTAAAAAGTATGCGTCTCGATAAATTTATCAGTAAAGCCACTGAGCTGTCACGCAAAGAGTCCAAAAAAATCCTCCACGCCTCTGAGATCACCGTCAATGATGAGGTGGTCAAAGACCCTGGCCTACATGTCGATATTATCAATGATGAAGTGCTGTGGGCAGGCGAGCCGCTCTCGGTGGCGACGGGTAATCGTTATATCTTGCTGCATAAGCCTGAAGGCTTTGAGTGTACGTTAAAGGCCAAAGAGTATCCTATCGTCACCGAATTGATTGCCGTACCAGAGCTAGGCAGTTTACGTATCGCAGGTCGCTTAGATGTCGATACCACAGGCGCACTGCTGCTTAGCGATGATGGCGGCTGGCTACACCGTGTCACAAGTCCCAAGCACGAGCACGCCAAAGTCTATGAGCTAACGCTTGCTGATCCTATGAACGAGGAGGAGCAAGCCCGCGCAATCAAAAAGGTGGGCGAAGGTATCTTGTTAGAGGGCGATTATGAGCCGACCAAACCGGCTACCCTTGAGTTTATCGATGAGACCCATGCGCGTCTAACCTTGGAGCAAGGCAAATACCATCAGGTCAAACGCATGATGGGCTACTTTGGTAATAAAGTCGTTGCGCTGCACCGCGCCAGTATCGGTCATATCAATCTAGACGGCTTAGAGAAAGGCGACAGTCGTTTCTTAACGCCAGAAGAAGTCGCCAAGTTCTAGCCACTGACCTCTTTAGTATGCGCATCCATACTACTGTTTAAGTTATTATTTTAAATTCATCAGCAGCCACGACACCGTGTGCTGCTTTTTGTTGTCAGCTATTTATGTTTGTGATTCTCTTTTACTATTTCTGCGGTCTGCTTGTGTTGCCTATCTCTTAAAGTTGGGTAGCCATTTTGCAAAATTGCGCCGCTAATCATTTGTGTAAACCTTCCTTGTGATACAGTCTGTCTGATATCTCAATCTATTTTTTTACATAATATTATGATGAGCAATCAAGATAGATATTATCAAGTACAGAATTTATGAGTTATTAACGAGGACTGCTTTTGTGAAACTATCTGCCTTTAATTCGGTAAGCCTGATTAGCCTTGTACTACTCGCAACCACGGCTTGTGCTCAGTCAAACTCAGCGGATGCGGCGAGCACCCAATTGAACCAAAACAATCAAAGCATGCAGACGAGCAAAGCGGTAAGTGCAACTGTTGATAAACGCTTGCGCCAAGTGCTAACCCAAGCCGGTATCAAAACGCAGATTACCTCCATTGCGCCGTCCAAATTACCCAATATGTATCAGGTAAACTTGGCTGAACAGCCGCCGCTGCACATCACAAAAGACGGTCGTTATGTCATCCAAGGTGAGTTAAAAAAGAATTCAAGCAAGCGGGTAGTGACCAAAACACCAGTACGCAGCACGAGTGCGCAGGTAGGCAAGCCTGTCAGTGCAGCAGTCAAATCGGTGCTGCTCAAAAATACGCGTGCGCTCAAAAACATGAGTGCAAAAACGCCGTTCTTTTATACCGCAGTACCCGGCGTGATTTGGGGCGCAACGCTAGAAGGGGTGCCTTTCTTATTATCGGACGATGCGCAGTACATCACTGACGGTGAGATATCAGTGATCGAAAACGGTCAGTTTATCGGGCTCGATGAGAGTTTTGAGCGGCGCAAAAACCAATCGGTGTTTGCGATATTGGATGAAAGCCAACTGATTATTTATCCAGCCACCACAACTGAGAAGGCGGTGATTTATGTGGCTGATGACGTCAACTGCCCGTATTGCCGCCGATTTCATCAGCAAATACCCATGCTCAATGCCAAAGGAGTGACGGTCAACGTCATCGGCTATCCGATATACGAGCAGTCCCCTGAGCAAATGCGCGGTATCTGGTGCCAAGGTAGCGAAAACAGTCGCCGTCAGGCATTTGATAAGGCGATGCTACAAGGAGAGATGACACCTGCATCAGCGAGCTGTAACGTCGATCACGTGACGCCCAATCGCGAAAAAGCCGCTGGACTGGCGGTGATAGCAACGCCTGCCATTTACCGTGAGGACGGTGTACTATATCAAGCAAGCTTCGAGAGTCCTGAGTTTTTAGAATTTTTGGGTATCGAATAATCACATTGGTGTCGTTCACATTTTAGTGAATAAAGATTTTAAATCACGTCACAAAAAACCGCTTTATGAGCTGATTCATAAAGCGGTTTTTATCGTTTGACTTATCAAAATTTTGAATATCAAAAGCGATCTCAACTTGTTTATGGCAAGACAATATCGACGATCTTCCACTCAATCAAGCCTTGGCGCTGCATCTCTATCGTGAGTGGATAGCCTTTGACTTGACCGCTGATAGCAAAGCAATTGATACCGCAGTAGCTCAATGTTGGCTTGTCGCTATCGTTGCCTTGTGCCGCCTGCTGCTCGAGCTCCGCCGCTTGTTTTTTCATGACTTGCTGGATTTGGCTCTTGACCACCGCATCGACATCGCCGTGCTGAACAATCAAGCTTTGAATGAGGTTTCTGAGATCGACCTGATCGCTTGCGATGGCCCATGCCGCCGCCAGCTCTTTGGTTGCTGTATTGGCTTGACCCTGAGTGTTAATGACCTTTTCGATATTTTGCGGCGTGATGGCACCATCGACGGCCTTTGTGATAAAGCCATCGGCTGCTTGGGTTAATGCGTCTCCGCCCAACTCAGCAATCAGTGGGTACTTTGTCATGGTCGTGGCAAACTGGTCAGTCAGCTGATGTTGGATGCTTGGACGCACTTGCTCGTAATCAATGGTCGCTGCGATAGCGGCACCGTCTTTGGCATCGTAGGCATTTTTGAGCTGATAAGCACTGTAATAAGGGGAGCCTGCATAGATTGCTACGGCAATCACGATTAATAAAACAATCAGCTTTTTCATAAGACGGGGAACCTTGTCGCAAACGTCATGGGTATAAATGACCGTAGATATGGCGATAAATACTAGCACGACTCGTCATTATTCAGGTATGAAAAGCTTTGTAATAATCTTAATAAATCGTGTATACCGCCGACTCAAGACCTCAACTATGAATTTCATGACTTAAGCGCTTGATAAATCAGCAGACCATCTCCATAAATAGCGCAAACTTTTTATAATTGATTTGGCTAAGTAGCCCCCACCGTATTTTTCGTTACATGCACATATTATCATCCTGTGACATTGTGGTTTGCCATGTTTCACATGAAACGTTGCTGTGTGATTGTGTATGAGATGAAGGCCGTTAATGGTAAAAGCTGATCAAGGCTAACGAACTGACGAGCTGGTGGTGCTACGAAGACGATAGGAGAAACCATGAGTAAACGCGATTTTTATGAAGTATTAGGTGTCAGCAAGACCGCTGACAGCAAGGAGATTAAGCGAGCCTACCGCAAGCTTGCCATGAAATATCATCCAGATCGCAACTCTGATGACCCTGATTCTGAAGACAAATTCAAAGAAGCCTCAATGGCTTATGAAGTACTGAGCGATGAAGAAAAGCGCTCAGCGTATGACCGCATGGGTCATGCTGCCTTTGAAAATGGCATGGGTGGCGGTGCAGGCGGCGGCAACTTCCAAGACATCTTTGGCGATATTTTTGGTAACTTTGGCGATATCTTCGGTCAATCACGTGGCGGTGGTGGTGGACGCACGCGTCGCGGCTCTGACTTGCGCTATGTGATCGAGCTGACATTAGAAGAAGCAGTACGCGGCTGCAAAAAAGAAATCAGCTTCACCGCGCCAGCGCCATGTGATACCTGTGATGGTAAAGGTGCCAAAGATGCCTCTGATGTCGTGACCTGTCAGATGTGTCATGGTCAGGGTCAAGTGCGCATGCAGCAAGGTTTCTTTGCCGTGCAGCAGACTTGCCCACAGTGTGGCGGCTCTGGTAAGCAAATCAAAAACCCTTGCCCTGACTGTCATGGTAATGGCGTCAAAGACAAATCACGCACGCTAGAAGTATCTATCCCAGCGGGCGTCGATGATGGTGATCGCGTCCGTCTGGCAGGTGAAGGCGAAGCTGGCGCCGCAGGCGTACAGAACGGCGACTTGTATGTCGAAGTACGTGTCAAACCGCACAACGTCTTTACTCGTCAAGGCGCGGACCTCTATATGGATGTACCAGTCAGTATCACGGATGCCGCACTTGGTAAAGAAGTTGAAATCCCAACCTTGGATGGTAAAGTAAAAATCAAAGTGGCAGAAGGGACGCAGAGTGGCAAACTGCTACGTGTACGCGGCAAAGGCGTGACGCCAGTACGCACCACGATGAAAGGCGACTTGATCTGCCGTGTGGTCATCGAAACCCCTGTCAATCTGACTCGTGAGCAAAAAGATCTATTGCGTCAGTTCCAAGATACGTTAGATGATGACAGTAAGCATCAGCAGTCGCCACATAAAAAATCATTCTTTAAAAAGATTGGCGATTTGTTTGACTGATTATTTAACTAAGACAGACTGTTTCTAGATAGCCATACTGAGAGTAAGCCCAAAGGTTTCACATGAAACCTTTGGGCTTTTTCTTATGCTGATAAAAAACCACTCAGTTAACGATATTTGTTAAACTGACGATAAATGATATCCAAAAATAACCCACCAAATATAAAGTATGTAAGGTAGCGATATGAGTCAAGAAACAACAGAACAAACCATCAAAGTTGGTGTGATCGGTGCAGGTGGTCGTATGGGTCGTATGCTTATCGAAGCGGTACAAAATAATCCTAAGACCATCCTGAATGCAGCGATTGAGCGCCAAGGATCGAGTCTCGTCGGCGCGGATGCAGGCGAGGTGGCAGCTATCGGACGTTTAGAGGTGCAAATCGTTGACGTGCTAGAGGCTGTAATTAATGACATCGATGTGCTGATTGACTTTAGCTTGCCTGATGCGACTGAAAAAAACATGCAAGTTTGTGCCGAGCATAATGTCGCGATGGTCATTGGCACGACAGGATTTAATGAGGCGCAAGAGCAGGTATTGGCAAAAGCCAGTGAAAAAATCGCTATCGTCTACGCAGGTAACTATTCAACCGGCATTAACCTGTCATTGAAACTACTTGGTATGGCAGCCAAAGCATTTGGCAATGAGGCTGACGTAGAGATCATCGAAGCGCATCACAAACACAAAATCGATGCACCATCTGGCACGGCATATATGATGGCAGAAGCCGTCGCAGAGGCGCGCGGACAGAATCTAAAAGACGTTGCCATCTACGGACGTGAAGGACAAACGGGTGAGCGTGAGTCGGGCACAATTGGTATTCATGCCGTACGCGGTGGAGAGATCGTCGGCGACCATACGGTGATGTTTATCGCTGATGGTGAGGTGGTTGAGATTACTCACCGCGCACGAGAGCGCATGACCTTTGCCGCAGGTGCTGTACGTGCCGCAACTTGGGTGACTGAGCAAGCCATTGGGCAATATGATATGCAAGATGTGCTGGGTCTAAATGATTAGAGCGCATTGACGATGACTTAAAAAAGGTGAGGAGATGCAGGTGAGTCGTATACGTATAAAGCACGAATTGGCTAGTACCATTCTTAAGGTGAATATTACCAAAAATATAAGCTTGCCCGCGTTTGCCCTAAGTCTGGCTGTCCTACCAATCACCGTACAAGCCAGTAACGTCCAAACCTATGTGATTGACACTTATGGCGGCGTGTCGCTACTGCCAGTGGTAAGGCAACAACTCAATAGTAGCGCTGATGGCGGCACCGTCAGCATCTACCAAGGTAAGCTAGTACTAATAACAACACCCCACAATTATCAAATGATACAGCAGCTACTCACGCAGATTGACCGTCAGCCACAAGCGCTCACAGTCGCTGTGCGTGTTGGCAATAGCAGCAGTGTTCAGGATAATATTCGTCAGGGTCAGGTTATTATTACCAAGCGCAATATTCAGGGATCGGGTGTTTGGAATCAAAGTAACGGCCAGAAGCAAAGCAGCAGTTTATATCAAGTACAGACGCTTTCTGGTAGTGCCGCTAGTATCAGTACCGGCACGCTCTATTCATTGACGCAGAACTATCGTGCCACTATTCAACCAAATTATCACTATCCCATTGACCGTCAGCCAAGCGCGCAAATTGTCATTCAGCAGCAGGTACTACTGCCAACGACGCAAGGCATTGCTGTCACACCGCGTCTACTACCGAATGGTCAAGTCGAAGTGAGGTTGTCACAAGTTGAAGAGCGACTGGCGCGATCCAACTCATCCTACAATAGGTACGGCACGAGCAGTAATAGCATTCAAAGTCAAAGTCTGAACAATACAATCATTGTGCCGCGCGGACAATGGGTGACGATCGGTGAGATTTCACAACGCTCAACCAGCAGCGGCAGTCGAACGACCAATAGCATTAATAGTGTACCGATAGCTTTATTGGTTCAATAGCTCATTATGCAAATGGCTAAATACAAAAAAGCGCGGTGTTATTAATAGCACCGCGCTTCTCTATAGATGATAGGTTCAAACCCTAGTCAATATAAACCACTTCAAGCGGCGGAAATCCATTGAACTCAACTGATGAATACGAGTTGGTATAAGCACCCGTGGTGAGCCAATAGATTTTGTCACCAATCTCAAGCTCCTCTGGTAACTGATAACCTGCTTCTTCGTACATGATATCGGTTGAGTCACAAGTTGGCCCTGCCAATACGACTGTCCCTTCACTGGTAGACGTTTCCATCTTGGGAGTATAAACAGGATATTTGATGGCTTCGCCGAGCGTCTCGATTAAGCCTTGGAATAAACCAACATCCGTATAGACCCAGCGCGCCAAATCTGTGTCTGATTTGCGAGAGATCAGTACCACATCACTCACCAAGACACCTGAACCACCAACGAGTGAACGACCTGGTTCTAAAATAATCTCAGGCATCTCATCTGCATCGTAGTCATCAGTCAAATAGCTGGTAATCTCTTCTGCATAGACCTTAATAGGATTGACTTCGCTGATGTAGTTGGTTGGGAAGCCGCCACCTAGATTGATCATTTGTAGCTTGATGCCTTCTTCGTTCTTCATCCAGTCAAACATATATTTAACTTTGGCTAATGCATCATCCCATGCCGCAACGTCTTTTTGCTGGCTACCCACATGGAACGAGATACCATAAGGTACCAAGCCAAGCTCACGCGCCTGAATAAGCAAATCAATGGCCATATTAGGGTGACAGCCAAACTTACGTGACAATGGCCATTCTGCTGTCTCTGATCCTTGTACCAATATGCGCACAAATACTTTAGAACCAGGGGCATGTTTAGCAATATTTTTAAGGTCTGCTTCTGAATCAGTCGCGTACAGATCGATACCTTTTTCAAAGGCATATTTGACATGGGCGGCTTTTTTGATGGTGTTGCCATAAGAAATGCGTGATGGCTCAACACCGCAATCCAGCACACGATCCAGCTCATAGATGGAGGCACAGTCAAAGTTAGAACCAAGCTTTGCCAGCAGATTGATAACTTCAACCGCAGGACTGGCTTTCATCGCATAATGCAGTTTGGCATTCGGGAACAGGCTGACCATCTCATGATACTTAGTCTCGATACGACTTAGATCCACCACTAAAAACGGGGTCTCACGACCCTCAGCAGCTTTGGTAAATTTCTGCCAGCTGGCAGGGTCAAAATATTGGTCAATTTTGATCATGGTCATAGTAGTAAACCTTTGGTGAGAACAGTATCTGCTAAAAAATTGGCACCATCTAGTGGATATCAGAGAGTAACATCCACTATAGGCATCATTATGTAAAGGAGAAAGAGATTAAGAACTGATGGGTTGTGACTGCTGCTCAGCGGACTGGGCGCCTTGCTTTTCGCGTATCTTGAGGACTTTACGAACTTTATCACGGGCACGTGTCTGTTTCAAACGAGACAGATAATCGACGAATATCACGCCGTTGAGATGATCCATTTCGTGTTGGATACAGACGGCAAGCAAGCCTTCTACCACCTCATCAATGACGTCGCCGTTTTCGTCTAATGCTTCGATACGTACTTTCTTAGGGCGCTCGACTTTGTCGTAGACATCTGGGACCGAAAGACAGCCTTCTTCGTACGGTTGTTTTTCTTCTACCAATGGCGTGACCTTTGGGTTGATAAATACTCTTGGGGCACTTTTGTCTTCAGACAAATCCATCACGATGAGCTGAATATGACGATCGACTTGGCTTGCAGCAAGGCCAATGCCCTGAGCATCATACATTGTCTCAATCATGTCTGAGATTAAGGTTTTGATTTCAGCAGTCACTTCCTTGACTGGCTTGGCAATCGTGCGCAAGCGGGGATCTGGGTAACTTAAGATAGGGAGTAGTGCCATAACGCTCACCTCAATGATAGGGACAAAATAGGGTTGATATTATAAGATAAATGGGGACAAAAGTAATGCTTATCAATACTTTCCCGTCTATATCAGGTCTCATGCATTCACAAATTAAAGATTTTTATAGGTATCTGGACACAAAAAAGCCTCACTTAACGCAAGGCTTTTTTGTAGATATTCTATCTAGTCGGTAATTATGCACGGCGTTTGTTTACAATCATTTCATACAAAAATAGCAAAATGATCGCACCGATAACTGAGAAGATAAGACCAGTAAAACCGCCATCTGCGTTGATACCAATTAAGCTCGCTAAGAAGCCACCTAACATGGCACCGACGATACCCAATACGATCGTCATGATCCAGCCCATAGGGTCACTACCTGGCTTAATAGCACGTGCCAATAAACCTGCAACCAAACCGACGATAATCATCCAAATAAAGCTCATGTTATTCTCCTAAATTATGAATATTTATAATATGTTGCTAATTTAATAACTCCATTGTAAAGATTCCTCAAACGCAAGAGTAAGCAAAAAATGTTACCTGTGTAGGGCCTATGTGAGGAAAAAGTCAGATTTGCTATTACGTAGGTGCAATAGGTAAACGGAAGGTTACAAAGGTAGCCATGGTGCTAACAGAATGGCGTATCAATCATTTAGCCACGACAGAAGAATTTGATAAGGATAGGGAATTAAATAAAAAAAGCGTAGCCCGTCTATGAGACAGCCACGCTTTTGTTTAATACTAATTTTTTAGATACTAATTTTAGGGTTTAGGGTTTAGGGTTTAGGGTTTAGGGTTTAGGGTTTAGGGTTTAGGGTTAAATCAATCGTTTATTTATCACGCAATGCCGCTAATAGACGCTGATGAATCCCCTCAAAACCACCGTTGGACATCACGACTATTGCATCACCTGCTTGAGCATGACTACTGATATGTTCAATAATAGTATCGACACTAGACATTACGTGCTGGTTAATGATGGAGTCACTTGTAGCCGTGGCTTGTTCGATGACTTCTCTCAAACCCCATTCCAGTCCCGCTGGCTCATACCACAATGTATAGTCAGCGAGGGCAGCTGACTCAGCCAAGCTGTCTTGGTGAATACCCATTTTCATGGTATTACTGCGCGGCTCAATAATCGCCCAAATACGTCTGCCAGCCAGTTTCTTTTTGGCACCGTCTAATGTTGTGGTAATCGCAGTAGGGTGATGGGCAAAGTCATCAAAGACTAAGACATCGTTTACATCACCGATCAACTCCATCCGCCGTTTGATACCAGCAAAAGCCGATAATGCGGCGCAAGCGGTAGAGATGCTGACACCGACATCATAAGCGGCCGCGACGGCAACCAAGGCATTATTGACGTTATGAATACCACTCATGCCCCAGTCGATGACAGCTACTTCTTTATCAGCAGCAAAACTGACTTGAAATTGACTGCCATCTTCGCGAATGAGTTCCGCTTGCCAGTCGCTATTGTTTTTAAGCGTACGGTCGTTTTTACTGGTATTAGATGCGGTCGTATCGATGACAGCAGTACGCCAGATAGGGGTCCAAACGCCTTTTGCTAACGTATCTTCTAAGCTAATAATTGCTGCAGGCATGATAATTTTTCCAGTGCTTGGAATCATACGTACCATATGATGAAACTGCGTTTGGATCGCATTCAAATCAGCAAAAATATCGGCGTGATCAAATTCTAGGTTGTTCAAGATAGCGGTGCGCGGACGATAATGAACGAATTTTGAACGTTTATCAAAAAACGCAGAATCGTACTCATCAGCTTCAATGACAAAATAACCAGAAGGGACTGTCGTATCATCGTCAGTTTTTTCTGCTCCTAGATAGCTGCTGTGTGCAAATACCTGCTGTAAGTGCTCATCAGTGGTATTGACCAGTGGCACACCGCCAATTAAAAACCCTGTATCGATACCAGCGTAATGCAATATCCAAGCAAGCATGGTTGTCGTTGTTGTCTTACCATGAGTACCAGCAACCGCTATCACGTGGCGCGATTGCAGCACTTGCTCTGACAAAAACTGCGGACCTGACGTGTAGCGCAGACCCGTATCTAGCATATATTCAATCACATCCATGCCACGCTTCATCGTATTACCAACAACGACCAAGTCTGGCGCTGGTTGCAAATGCTTTACGAGATAGCCTTCTTCAATAGTGACGCCCGCATTTTCAAGTTGGGTAGACATAGGAGGATATACGTTGGTATCTGAGCCAGTAACGGTATGCCCAAGTTCACGCGCTAATAATGCTAGCGAGCCCATAAAAGTACCACAAATACCAAGAATATGAATATGCATAGACGTTCCGTAAGAGCTTGAATAAGTGAAATAGAGAGAGTAAAAATAAAGTTTTGAGTGCTGAGCTGTTATCAATCGTGACTAACGTTTTAATCAGTCATTGCCATGGCAGTAGTCTGGCAGACAAGCGATCATTGTAAAGTAAATGCTGGTCGATGACCAACAAAAAACGCCTAACAAGTAGGCGTTATCTAGCTGATAAATGCTGTCTTATTTGGCAGCATACCAAGCACTTGCTGTCTATTTACGTGACAACGTATAGTCATTATTTAGGTTTTTTTGCTCATCTATCAAAATCAGATGATTGTCTTGAATATAATAAGACTCAATATGTTTGTCTTCATATACAATGGTAATTTTGTCTTTATCTTGACGATAGACGCCAGACTCAAGTAACGGTGCGCGCTGTTGTTCAGCATCGTGATGGGTGCTGGATTTTAGTACAGAGCCATCAGAAAATAGGTTCAAAGTGACATCGATACTATCGCAGTCTTCACAAGGCACCATACCACCATAATCACCCATTAGCGTGGCTTGTAGCGCACTACTGTTCGATTCTGAGTGTATAGTAGAAGGGTGCATATGCCCCTCATTACTGGATTGAGCAGCAGCAATAAGTGATTGCCCTTCTGTAGATTCATTCAAACTGTCATCAGGATTTGACTCAGACATACTATCGCTTTCTATCTCTTCTGATGTGCTCTGCGGAGCAGACTCTGCTGATGCGTCGACAAATGAAGCTTTAGTCCTCATGTCTTGATCAGAATTCGAGGAGGCACTATCACAGCCTATCAATAGCACACAGAGTGGTACCGCTAATAAGGACGGTCCCCAGCGTCTAATGACAGTAGATGTGGTAAAGCAAATAGGTGCAAGATATATCATGGTCATACCAAAAACAGTTTTTGAATAGCGTTTTTAAAAATCACCTATGCCACTGGCAACCGTTATCAAGATAATCTTGTTGCCAAAAAAGAGAGACAAGGGGTCGTATAAACGTTGCGATAATATAGATATTGGAATTTGAGAGCGTATCTGATCTTTGAAATATAGACAATTTATCGCTCAAAAGCGATGGCGCTCTCATAACTGCTCACTAAAACTACCCACTGAAAAAACAGGCTGTCTAAAGGTATCAAAGGGTTACAGATATATCTGTGGACTTTTTGTTGTGTTCAATATGCTTGGTATAGCAAAGTAGGCTCTATCGGTTTGTCTAACGTAGGTAATAAAGGAGGTTTAACAGTCGCAGATAATAAAGCAGACATTGCATAGCAGAGTATGAATGTCTGTTTAGAAAGAAGTGATAACGGTAAAATATAAAGTGATTTTAATGAACTATCGAGCGATAGACTGATTGGTGATAGGTCGCACGATACGCCACAACATCACCCCATGCGCTACAAGAAGTACGCTAAATAGGATCAACGACAGCTCAGGGATACTAAGTCCGACAAACGTCCAATCGATAGAAGCACACTCACCAGAACCTGCAAATACTTCTTTGAGCACTTGCAACATAGGCAAGGTATCTAGCCAATAGTCCAAGCCTGGGCCGCATGACGGTACTTGATCGGCAGGTAGGTGCTGTAGCCAAACATGGCGTATAGCCACAGCAGTAGACCAGCCAATACCTGCCAAACTACCAAGCCATAATAGCAACTTCACCACTTTGGATTTTGGATTAAATAATGCTGATATCAGCGCAAAACCGCCCATGACTATTAGACCAATACGCTGAAAAATACAGAGCGGGCAAGGCGAAAGCCCTAGATGGCGCTGTAAATAAAACAGTGCAAAGCTCATGCCTATTATGGCCATCAATACTAAAAATATTTGTAAGTTACGATAAGTGGTCAGCTGTCGCATGGTGCGTTACTCTTATGGTTTCATCTATACAGAGGTTAGGATGCAATCAGGTTTAGCGATACTGCTGTAAAAAGTCCATAAAGTCTTCTGTCTCAGACTTCTCAATCTCAGCCTGCTGCAAGATAGACTTTTCTGCCAATACTTCGTATTTCGCTTGGGTGTTTGGACTGAGAGTCTGCTGCAATAATGACTCGCGATGCTGCTGCGCTAATGTAAAACCAAGCTGCCATAGACTACCTAAGCGTTTGCTATCAGAGTTTACTTGGGCGGAGATCGTCGACTCAGAATGTCCGGCTTTGCCTTGCATCAATGCCACTGCAGCACGGTAGTCATTGCCACCATAATGAGCATCTAGCAATGCAGCAAGTGGCTGCATACGCTCTAGATGCATCAGCATCCAGCCCTCAAGCGATTGCTCTTGACCGTTATTGATGATGTGCAGACCTTCACGGCGACCTTCGTTGACCACACGCTCTAGATTAATAGCGAGTGCTTCTTCTTCTTCAGGCAGCAAATCAGGTGAATCGCTGAATAGACAGTAGAGCGCCATCACTTCTAAAAAGCAAGCACTAGAGAGACGAATACCAACATCGCTATAAGGATCGAGATCAATCGCACGAAACTCAACATAAGCAATACCGCGACGCTCAAGCGCTTCGGTTGGTGTCTCACCACTCATCGCAATTTGCTTAGGACGGATAGGGCTATAGTATTCATTTTCTATCTGAAGGATATGATTATTGATCTGAACTGGGTTGCCATCTTCATCTTCCAGACCAAGCTTGGCAAAGCTCTCATGCGGTGTTTGGATCGCGCGGCGTAGTCCAGCGACATACTCTGGCAAATAGTTATAACGAATATCTAGCTGCTCTTGCACGCTATTGGTATAGCCAAGTTTGCCCATACGCAGGCTGGTGGCAGTCGGTTTATAGTAGGTTGAGTCATTTAGACGCTCTAGATCATGCTCACGCCCAGCAACAAAACAAGGACATACGCTTGGACTTGCACCCAATAAATACAACACAATGCTGGTCAGTCGCTTAAAGTTGCGAATAAGCCCTAGGTATTTCTCGTTTTTGAATTCTGTTAGCGTCTGCTCTTGTGCCGTTGGGGTTTGCGCTTGCCACGTTTCAAAGAGCGTGTCACCAAAAGATAGATTGTAATGTAACCCTGCGATGGTCTGCATACGGCGACCATAACGGATACCAAGACCACTGCGATAAAGGGTTTTTAGCTTACCTGTATTAGAGCTACCATAATCAGCCAGTGGAATATCTTCATCTTTAGAAGACAACATACAAGGCATAGATAGCGGCCACATCAGCTCGCCGTCAGGCATGCCTTGATACACCAATACATGCAATTGACGCAGCATATTGAGTGTCTCTTTTGGCGAAGCTTTTGGTTCGGTGATAAGCTCAAGCAGACTTTCTGAATAATCGGTTGTAATAAAAGGATGAGTCAATTTTGATCCGAGTTTGGCTGGATGCGGCGTCTGTGCCAAAAAACCATCAGGCCTCACGCGCAGTCCTTCTTTTTCGATACCGCGGAGCATACCCGTTAAATGCTGGCTGCCAAACCAATTGGGAATGTCAAAATTAGCAAAGCTACTCGCAAAATTACTCATAATAGTCATCTATTGTTATTCATTATGGCAGATCAAAACACGATGGGCGTTTGTCCATAAAAGAGGTAAATGTTGGGTCAATAATTCCGTCAGTTTAGCTCAAAGCCGTATTGAAAACCACGAACAATTACAAATACGATAAGCTTTGAGCAGGACGTTTGGGCTAGATTTTTCTCAGTATTTTTGATGAAATTGGTCAGCACGGATACTTTGCGGATTCATCAATATTGGCAAAAAAGCATCTATCTCAAAGATAGATGCTTTGATCGCGATGCTGCAAGTCATCCAATACGGCTTTGGCGCATGATCACAGGAATGTTGAGACGCAATAAAGGCATAGTATCGTTGGGTCATAGAGCCAAATCGCGAAAACCTAAATTGAGAATGACGAGCCACAGCCGCAAGTGGTGGTGGCATTGGGGTTGGTCACGACAAAACGTGCGCCTTCTAACCCTTCAGTGTAGTCAACGGTAGAGCCTTGCAAATATTGATAGCTTAGCGAGTCAACAACCAAGGTCACATCACCATTATCAAAATTGGCATCGTCTTCATTTAAGTCGTTGGCAAAGTTAAAGCCATAAGAAAAACCTGAACAGCCGCCGCCCGTCACATAGACGCGTAGCATCAGTTCACTATCACCTTCTTCTTCGCGCAGACGGCGTACTTTTTGTGCCGCACTGTCGGTTAGGCTTAATACCGTAGGATCTACTGGCTGATTTGAGCTTGGATTAAATTGGTTGGCTGATTCGTTCATATCTACCTCAGTTGCTAGGATCAAATGCGGTCGTCGTCCTGTTTGGGTTTGCAACAAAATGATTGCAAATAAAGATACGCACGGCGTTTGATTTAATTGGGCGCTGTCGTTATGGCAAAGCTATTGGTGCATTATAAGCTGTTTGTGCGATATCAATACGGTGTTTGTGCCACCAAAGCACTTTATTGATGATAAGCACTTATCTTTAGCAGTATATCATAATGGGAGTAGCGATTCGCTTGTCAAGAGTCATCGTCCTTACCAAAACTGATGAATCAAAACTTTTATAGCTATCAAGGTTATACTCATTATGTGTGCGAGAGTATATGGCTGCCAAAGGTCTTATTATAGGGCGTATTGAACATTCGACCATGGC
>NZ_DDNS01000012.1:95862-98218 GCF_002341255.1 Psychrobacter sp. UBA2514 | reverse complement strand
GAATGTTCAACACGCCCTAGTCATTCGTATCGATAGGCTGACAAGGATTATATAATCTAGGGTCATTGGCATAAATACTTAATTTTAAAACACTTCGTTTTGAAATAGTTATTTAATTGTTTGCCTATGCGGCAAGCGTTTGAAATAATAGCCGCCAGTTGGCATACCCTATGTGTGTTTCTTATTGCCCTATATTTATATTATTGCTGAGATGAAGAAATTATATGATCGAATTTAAAGACGTTGGTGTTCGCCGTGATGGTCGTGAATTGTTTGCAGGTGCAAGCTTTCAGCTACATCCAGGTCATAAAGTTGGCTTAACAGGCAACAACGGCACCGGCAAATCGACTTTATTTGCCTTATTGTTGACGCAAATGGGCAAAGGCGATACCGAGGTCACGCTCGATAAAGGTGAGGTCAGTATTCCTGATAGCTGGCATGTCGCGCATATGGCGCAGGAAGTCGGAGCCAGTGATCAGACGGCAATTGATTACGTGTTGAGCGGTGATGAGCAGTGGTATGAGATCAATGCAGCGCTCAATGACTTAAGTAGCGTCAGTGATGAGCAAATTGGCGTCTTGCATCAGCAGTTCGATGAAATCGATGGCTACCGTACGCCAACCAAAGCGGCACAAATCATGGCAGGCCTTGGGTTTAACACCAGTCAGCACGAGCTGCCTGTCTCAGGGTTTTCAGGTGGCTGGCGCATGCGCTTAAACCTCGCCAAAACTTTGATGAGCCGCGCTGATCTGATGCTACTCGATGAGCCGACCAACCATTTAGACTTAGACGCCATTCTCTGGCTTGAGACTTGGATCAATGCTTATACTGGACTGGTCATCGTCATCTCGCATGACCAAGCGTTTTTGGATGCTACCGTCGGTCATATCTTGCACGTCGAACAACAAAAAATAACCCTTTATACGGGTAATTATCAACAGTTCATTCGCACCCGTCACGAGCGCATGGCGCAGCAGCAGCAAGCCTTTGAGAAGCAAGAAGCGACCCGCGCCCACTTGGATGATTTCATTCGTCGTTTCCGTGCCAAAGCCAGTAAAGCCAAGCAAGCCCAAAGCCGTATCAAACAGCTAGAGCGTATGGCAGAGCTCTCACCAATGATGGCTGATAACCCATTCTCTTTTCGCTTTTATGAACCGGCAAACATGAGCTCACCGCTGATTGAGCTGACCCATGCAGATATTGGCTACAGCGAGACGCCGCTACTGCGTGATGCCAATGTGCAAGTGACGCCGGATACGCGTATTGGCCTATTGGGCATGAATGGCGCAGGTAAGTCGACCTTGATTAAAGCCTTGGTCGGCGAGCTGAAAATTTTGTCAGGTACTTACCGCGTGTCCGATACCTTAAAACTTGGCTACTTTAACCAGCATCAAATGGATATCTTGGATGCCAAAGCCACGCCGATAGAAATGCTGCGCCGCCTAGCAGGCAAGACCTCTGATGCCGTGTTACGCTCATTTTTGGGCAGCTTTGATTTTCGCGGAGATCGTATCGATACGCCAAGTGAGCTATTCTCTGGTGGCGAGCGTGCGCGTCTGACGCTAGCATTGATCGTTTGGCAACGTCCCAACGTCCTTGTACTCGATGAGCCAACTAACCATTTGGACTTACAAATGCGCCAAGCATTGACGATCGCCTTGCAAGGTTTTAAAGGCGCGGTGGTATTGGTGTCGCATGATCGTGAGTTAATTGCCAATGTCTGTGATGAGCTGTATCTGGTTCATGATGGCAGAATTGACGAGTTTGACGGTGACATCAGTGACTACGGCAAATGGCTGGCAGAAAAGCGTAAGCAAGAAAACGCATCAGACAAAAGTAGCAGTAAGAAGAAAAGCAAGAAAGAGAGCAAAAAATTGGTTTCACGTGAAACAGGCAATAGCCAAGTGACCAATCAAGTGAGCAATACAGCACCTGATAATGCATCAAAAAGTAACACTGCGACCCCAGCGCTTAGTAAAGAAGAACAACGCAAATTAGCCGCTGAACAGCGTAAACGTACTGCACCTATCCGCCGCGAGATAGAAGAGACTGAAAAAGCACTTGCCAAGATTGAAGGGCAGCTTGCAACGCTTGAGGAAAAGCTAGCTGATACCAAGTTGTACGAAGAAAGCCGTAAGGCGGACTTACTGGTCTTATTGAATGAGCAAACCGCACTACAGCAGCAGCACAGCGATAACGAAGAAAAATTGCTGCTATCGATGACGACGCTAGAAGAGATGGAAGCGGAATTTTAGTAGCAAGTTATATGAGATTTGGCTGTTAAGCGATTTTCGTCGTAAGTAATCAAACATAAAAAAGGGAGGGCATCAGCCCTCCCTTTTTTTACATCGTTTTT
>NZ_DDNS01000012.1:72763-95718 GCF_002341255.1 Psychrobacter sp. UBA2514 | reverse complement strand
TTTTTACATCGTTTTTTGCAACATTATTCTTTACGGTATTTACCATCACCGTAGGACAGTACTTTCATTGTGGTCGTACAAAGCTGGCAATCGATTTGACTAGCAGCAGCTTTCGATAAATCAAGAATACGGCCTCGAATATAGGGGCCTCGGTCTGTGATTTTGACCACGACACTTTTTTTTGTTTTTTGGTTGGTCACTTGAACTTTTGTGCCAAACGGTAACGTGCGATGGGCAGCGGTTAGTGAGTTCATGTTAAAGATACTACCACTTGCAGTGCGTTTACCATGAAACTTGCTGCCGTAATAACTGGTATTGGCCGCAAAAACTGTGGTACTCAGTAATAGTGATAACGTGACAACCAAAGACTTAATTAAATATGACATTCATGACCTATAAGCAATTTATGAAATAGACAGCGATGCTTGCCTATGTTGTCATACCCCTATGAGTATGAATAAGGAGGGGATTTTACAAGATATAGATTGTCAAACTATTACAGCCGTGTAAAAAACTCACGAGGTCAAATGCTTGTTTTTTAAGGGAAAAATATCATTTTTGACTAAAAATAATGGAAGAATGAGTACCGAGCATAGACTTATAGAGAATAATTCTTATTAAGAAGTCAACAAGAGACCAGAAAGTAAATAACAAAATGCAAATAATTGATATATAAATACGAATACTATCGATATAGTAAGTTTTGACCGCGAAAAGCCTACCGAAAACAGTCTGTTTTATTGTAATAAAAGCTTTCTATTTTATTACTAAACTGTAAAAAAAACCAAAATTATTGATTGCTTTAGGCTGTTTGAGAAAACTGGTCATATCGTATGGCGAGTCGTTAAGAAAAACATGGTGGTTCATGGCTGTTAAAAAAACAGCGGTTGGAATATTTTAGTAATATAAACAACAATCATTGAGTAAAAAAGTCGGTCTCATCACTTTTAGTAATCATTAGGCGGCTTTATTTTTGTCTTTATCTTATATTTTTCAATTTTCGTTACATCAATAAAAGTCAGTGATATAAAGCATTCTAGGAAGTCATCTAGAGCAATATTTACTATAGAGATATATTTCTATAAGTTTTATTACAAAAAAGTTGCATAAAAGAGACTTTAAGATTAGAGTTTTCGACCCAACAAATATTAACTAATGGAGTCACGTATGAAAAAAGTTGTTGCTGTGGCATTGCTCGCTGTTTTGACATCAGGATGTGCGACGCAAAACTATCTTGTGTCTTCATCGACTGCACCGACAGCCGCTACAAAGGCTGATGCTGATAAAATGCAGACTTTCTTTGTCAGCGGTTTGGGTCAAGAACAAGACATTGATGCGGCCGAAGTTTGCCAAGGCAAAGAGAATGTGGCTAGTATCCAAACGCAAAGCAACTTTATCAATATTGCGCTAGGTTTTATATCTTCAGGTATCTATACCCCACGCCAAGTCCGTGTTTACTGCAAGTAAGGAATAATGAATATGAAAAAACTACTAACAATGGCAGTGATGGGTTCAGTATTATTGGTATCAGGTTGTGCAACCCAAACAGGTCTTATTCAACCAACTCAAAATACCACTCCAGAATATACTAAGTCACAGACCTTCTTTATTGGCGGTATTGGGCAAGAACAGACTGTAAACGCTGCTGAAGTATGCGGCGGCGCACAAAATGTTGCCAAAGTTCAAACAGTACAAGAAGCCAAAGACATCGCACTAGGTTTGGTCACTTTTGGCATTTATACCCCTCGTACGGCTAAAGTTTTCTGTCGATAAGAGACGCTATCAATACCTCACATCATTTATTTTGACCATTAATTGATCGATGTTGAGCGCTGTATCTTAGAGCCGTTAAAAAAAGAGCAAACAGTCATTGTTTGCTCTTTTTTTTGTGGTGAGTATTGGTCATCAGTGATGACAGAGATGCTGCAATGAATGGGTAAGATTACTGGTAATATTTTTATAACGGTGTTTATTTTGATTATTGCTATCATAAAGTATGGACTATAAAAAATGACTATACCGAACACTAATATTGATCGATATGATCCATTCTACAGTTGGCATTTCGGTATGACTGATATGTTTTTATGTTGAGGAAAATAACATGGCAGAAAAAAATTACTATGACATTTTAGGGGTCAAGAAAGACGCCACAGACGCCGAGATCAAAAAAAAATACCGTAAGCTTGTGCGTCAATTCCATCCTGATGTCAGTGATGATCCAGACGCGGATAGTAAGATTGCTGAGATTAATAACGCTTATGAAACCATTAGAGATAAAGACAAACGTGCCGAATACGATGCGATGTTGGACAACCCGTTCGCTGGACAAGGTGGTGCAGGCGGGTTTGGTGGTTTTGGCGGTCAGGCGGGAGCGTCGCAAGGCGGTTTTCGCTGGGAGGATATCAAAGGCCAGTTCGGCGATGGCGAAGCATTTGGCGATGGCGGCTTTCGTTTCGATGATATTTTTTCAGCGTTTGGTCGCGGGGCGCGTGGTTCAGCCAGTGGTCGCTCTCAAAGCCAAGGGTTTGACCCTTTCGGTGGCGGTTTTGGGACGCAAGATAGTAAAGGTCAGGATCAGCATGCCGAGATTACGGTCGATCTGTCTTCGGTCTATCAAGGGGGCGATTACAGCATCAAGTTAAACGTTCCTGTGCGTCAGCCTAATGGCGAGGTGAGCTACGACAACAAAACGCTCAAAATTAAAATTCCAAAAGGCATTACTGATGGCAAGCAAATTCGTTTGAGCGGGCAAGGTGCTGCTGGCAGTAGTAATGGTAAAAATGGTGATTTGTTCTTAAAAGTAAAAATCCGCCATGATGACAATATCCGTATCGAAGGTGCAGACGTTTACCAGACTGTCAATATCGCACCATGGGAAGCCGCATTGGGTGAAAAAATTAATGTCAGCACGCCAGCTGGCACGCTTGGTGTGACCATACCCAAAAACAGTAAATCAGGTAGCAATCTGCGTCTAAAGGGCAAAGGTATCCCTGCCAAGCAAGCGGGCGATTTATACTTGACCTTAAATATCATTAACCCTGATGTCAGTAGCGATGCGGCAAGACAGGCTTATGAGCAGCTCAAGCAAGCCTTTGCCGACACCACTATCAACCGTTAATCCATGCGCTTGATGGTCGACATTCATCATTATAGTTAGCCATAGAGATGAATGCACCAAGGATGAAATAAAGAGAAAACGAGGATAATAGCTATGAAACACTCGCCTGAATTTACCGATATCATTATGAGCTTAGATGAGCTTGTCTCTGCTTGTGGCCAAGAGCGCCAATGGGTCATCGAATTGATTGAAGAAAGTATTATTGAATACGATGTGCCAGAACGTGAGCAATTCACTGGCTATCAGCTGACAACCGTGCGCCGTGCCTCACGACTCAGCCGTGATTTTGATGCCAGCGTGCCTGCCATTGGGTTGATACTTGAGCTGTTAGATGAGGTTGAGCAGCTGCGTCAATTCAAACGTCAGTCTGAGCGCCAAACGCCTATCATAGAGGTTGAGATCGACAGTATAAAGTAGTTAAGACCTAAAAACACCGCATAAAAAAAGGCCTTTATTAGGCCTTTTTTTATCGACAGAAAATGCTTTGCTAAAAATTAACGTGAATAAGTAGGATCAGCTGCTGCGGTAAATAATACATCAGTTGACGAGTTCAGAGCCGTCTCTGCCGAGTCTTGAATCACACCGATGATAAACCCAATGGCAACCACTTGCATGGCGATGTCGTTCGGTATGCTAAATAAGCTCGCTGCCAAAGGAATCAGCAGCAACGAACCACCAGCAACACCAGAAGCACCGCAAGCACTAATCGTCGCCACCAAACTCAATAGAAGCGCTGAAGCAAAAGACACCTCAATGCCCAAGGTGTGAGCGGCAGCAAGGGTTAACACGTTGATGGTAATCGCCGCACCCGCCATGTTGATAGTTGCTCCTAGCGGGATGGTCACTGAGTAAGTATCTTCGTGCAATCCAAGCTTACGCGCTAGGTTCATATTCACAGGAATATTGGCAGCCGAACTGCGCGTAAAGAAGGCTGTAATTCCTGATTCGCGTAGACATCTGAACACAAGTGGATAAGGGTTTTTGCCCGTCTTAACAAACACGATAATAGGGTTTGCGACCAAAGCGATAAACAGCATACAGCTGATAAGTACCATCAAAATACGGGCATAGCCTGCTAGCGAGGCAAAGCCTGTTTCAGCGACCGTACTGGCAACCAGACCCAAAATACCAAAAGGCGCTAGGGCAATAATCCACTTGACCACTTGCGAGATGGCATCAGCAAAGTCACCAACGACATTGCGGGCCGTGTCGCTGGCTTGGCGTAGCGCAAAACCAATGATGATGGCCCATGCCAAGATACCGATATAATTGGCTTCTGCAATGGCATTGACCGGATTGGCAACCAAATTCATCAATAGGTTGGTCAATACTTCTTTTAGGTCAGCGGGGGGAACTTGCGCGATATCGGCGTTGACCAATACCAGATCAGTGGGGAACAAAAAGCTGGCACCAACGGCAGTTAAGGCAGCCAAAAAAGTGCCAAACATATACATGATGAGCACAGGCTTGACATAGACTTCATTGCCACTGCGATGTTGGCTAATCGCCGCCATGACCAAAATGAACACCAGTATAGGCGCTACGGCTTTGAGCGCGCCGACAAATAGCGTACCAAGTAGCCCTATGGCGATACCGATACTTGGTGCTAGCCAACCGATCAGCACCCCCAACACCAAACTAATAATAATGAGCGGCACCAGCCCAATACGCTGATACATCGCAATCAATGAACGCATTTGTACATCCTCGACATCTGTCAAAAGTAAATGAATTGTTTGAGCAAAAATTTATCGAGGGATGGTAGCATTTTTTGGCATATTCGCATACCACTCATAGCAGTGGAGGCGACGTATAAAGTAACAGGTAAAATATAACGAGTGTGCTCAAATGTGGAGCAAGTATAGACGAAGGCAAATGAGCAAAAATGCTTAGGGCGTGTTAAAAGTAGTGATAAGGTAAAGAGAGAAATAAACGGCAGCGCTATACCCTAAAGTGGGTCAACTCATAGCCTAATTGCTGATAGGCTTTATATTTGTGGCGACCTTCTTGGGTACTGGTAGCATCAGGTCGGATCAGCTCAAGGACGCGAGAGGGCTTGGCGTTATTGGTCGCTGCCATAAAATCATTGATAGGGCGCGTTGTTGTGTTGAGCACGATACCATTAAAGTCTGCTGGCATATAACTGCCGAGCAATACGGGCGCTAAAGATTTGTCGGCGTCAGAGTCAGCGGCTTTAGAATGAATATCCGACAGGCATTGATGCGGTATAAAGCTCGTGGCCTCTTGTGCCCAAAGTGCTCTATCTAGCTCTGCTAGCAACGTTTCATCTTCGATCAAAATCAATAAAGACTGCGTGCTTTTGTTCAGTGCTGTCTGAGTCAGCTGACAAATAAAGCCCAAGAAATCTTGGGCTTTACTCTCACTTAATACATAAAAACTGATCTTCATAGAATGGTTTTCATAAAGTATTTGATAAAATAGCATTTATCAATAGACGGTCGTTAATGCACTGCCATTGATCGATTAAGCCATATCCGCGCTGTTTTTCAGGTACTGCATAAATAGCGGTACTGGACGGCCAGTCGCGGCTTTGTCTTTGCCTGAGTTCCATGCGGTACCAGCAATGTCTAAATGCGCCCATGCCTGACCTTCTTCAATGAAGCGAGACAAGAAGCAAGCGGCAGTCACTGCGCCCGCACCTTTACCACCGATGTTTTGGATATCAGCAATTGGCGAGTCAATCAGTGCTTGATACTCATCATCAAGTGGCATGTGCCAGATAAGATCACCTGATAAGTTGCTCGCATTCTCGAGATCAAACAATACATCTTCATCGTTACTAAAGACTGCCGAACGCACATGGCCCAATGCAACCACACAAGCACCCGTCAATGTGGCGACATCGATGATGGCTTTTGGATTATAGCGCTGTACATAGCATAAAGTATCAGCCAGTACCAAGCGACCTTCGGCATCGGTGTTCAGAATTTCAACAGATTTACCATTCATGGCTTTGACAATATCGCCTGGGCGCGTGGCATCCCCTGATGGCATGTTTTCAGCACAGGCGAGCGCACCGACCACGTTGATTGGTAGACGTGCTTCACATAAAGCTTTGATAGTACCAAGTACTGAGGCTGAACCACCCATGTCAAACTTCATCTCATCCATTGCCGCGCCTGGCTTGATTGAGATACCGCCTGAATCAAAGGTCACGCCTTTACCGACCAAGACGATAGGCGCATCATCATTTGTAGCTTGTGCATTATTGTCGCTAGCTTTGCCGGCTTTCTTAGCGGATTTTTTGGTTGGTAGTTTATCAGTGAGCGCTTTTTTTAGACCAGTCACTTTCGCGTTGCTAATCGTTTGCTCGGTGGTGCCAGCGTTTGCACTAAATGAGGATTTACCGCGGTACTCCATGATGACAAGCTGACCTTCTTTGGTAGAGCCTTGAGCCACTGATAAGAAACAGTTCATACCCAGCGCTGACATCTCGTCTTCACCGAGTACCTTGACAGTCAATAGGTCAGGATAGGTTTTTGCAAGTTCTTGTGCTTGCTCTGCCATATATGCAGGGAAGCAAATATTACCTGGCTCATTGGCAACGTCACGAGTGAGGCTTTGACCGGCGAATACTGCCTCAGCAAATGCGAGTGCAGGCTTTAGTGAGTTATCAGCTAACAGATAAATATCAGTCAATACAGGCGTTGTTTGCTCAGATTTATATTTGTCAAAGCGATAGCTGGCTGCCAATAGGTTTAGGGCAAATTGACCAAAATGGCTTTCTTCTAGCGCATCACCTAAGGCAACGGTAATAGACGATACACGCTTTTGCGTGCTGCTATAGATGGTCTTGGCAATTTTTTGCAGTACGGTATTGCTGAATTTGTCCGTGTTACCGACACCAACCAACAATAGCTGTACAGGGTTTTGTTTGGTGGTTTTTTTATCCCCTGCCAATGCATAATCAGCAACGGTCTCACAGGCTGTGCCCTTAAAATGAGAGACTTCAATCAATTGCTCAATACGAGCGGTATAATCTGTCAGCATGGAGTTGGCAAGGATGTTTTTCTTATCATCGACCAAGACCACCAGACAAGCGTCGTCTTTACTTTTGGCTTCTTTTTTGAGGATTTTTTGCGTATGCGTCTTTGGCAGGTGCTGAGATAATTTGATATTCATATAGTTATCCTTATTAGAGTTATGAAAATGATGCAATTGCTGGTGCCTGTTAGATTATTGGATTATTTGGCTTGTAGAGCAATCACGATAGTGTAGCATATTGCGATGATGGTGCGCAGTTTGCACCGTTTAGGTAAAATGTCGGAACCGTTTTACTTGATCAGTGGTTAGGGATTCACGCTAACCTTTCACCAACTCATCAGTCGTTACTAACGCACTAAACCTGTCTTGTAGCGCTGCCATCGCGGTGTCATGCATGACCTCAGCACTGATGGTTTTTCTAGTAGCACTTGGGAGATCGCGAGTGGCACAGGCGTCGTGACAGACAAAATTGTCAAAACCCAGATCAAAGGCAGCTCTCACACTGGAACTTACGCACATGTGGCTCATGAAACCTGCAAAAATAATTTGTTGTTTGTTTGCAGACGAGAGTAGTGATTGTAGCTGCGTATCATAAAACGCATTGGGATGGTTTTTGGCAATCACGGTTTCGCCATCTTGCGGCTGTAGCTCTTCGACGATCTCGACGTTAGATGATAAAGGATCAAAGACATTACCATTTTCTGCACCATGATGGGTGATGTGAAAGATAGGGACATCTTGCTTGCGGGCTTTATCCAGCAATAGTCGTGCGTTGTCGATGGCCTTAGCGCCTGCTTGACCTAATGGCATGGCACCATCGACGTATTCGTTTTGATAATCGATAAGTACGAGGGCGCAATTTGACCAATCAAGTGTATCGAACTGACCACCAGCGAGTTCAAGTAGGGTTGCGGGCGTAGATGTGGTATTAGTCATTGGTATTCTCCATTACATTAGATGACATAAAAATATTTTTATCCGTCAGTCAGTTTAGCAATTAATAACAGAGATAGAGATTCGATGATACGAATGACAAACAAACCTTTCCAAACTAAATAAATAAAAAACGTATTGGAGAAAACCCTGTTAAACCAATTCCATATAAGATTTCATTAACGATTTATCCAATATTTGATATGTTTATCGTCTACCGATAGTAATGTGCTATCAGTAAAGTGTACGTAATGTTTGCAAACACATTTCACAGCCATTTTTAGGCAAAACATGCTAGGATTAGCGGTTATATTTGTCGCTTGTGTTTGTTGAGTAGGACTAATCAGTCACTCAGTAATTGTCAGTATTATTTGAACGTATACGATGCCTATGATGCATTGTTATTGTGCTCAAATATGACGATAGATCCCCCAATCCATCATGCGCATACCAACTGTTTAAGAGTACCCATTGTGATATTACGCCGCTATATGACTCGACAAGTTGCCTCGACCACTGCTTTGGTGCTGGGGTTTTTGGTAGTAATGATGCTTGGCGGTCGTTTGATACGTTATTTTGGCATTGCTGCTGAAGGACGTTTGGATATTGGCCTGCTGTTTACGATCATCGGGTACAACCTGCCGTATTTTCTAGAATTGATATTACCGCTGGCCTTTTTTATCGCGTTGATGCTGGTGTTTGGTCGTTTATATGTCGATCAAGAAATGGCTGTCATCAATGCCAGTGGGGTGTCTCGCGGTAGGCTGGCTCGCCTGATGACACCATTGATATTAGCGTTGTTTGTTGGTGAGGCGGCGCTATCTATCGTAGGCAAACCATGGGGCGTACGCTCATCTGAGGCGGTATGGCAGCAGCAAGCATTGACCAGTGCGTTCGATCTGATTAGCCCAAATGAGTTTATAAGCAGCGATAACTACCATCTATACGTGGGTAGTCTCAGCGATGATAAGAAAAAACTACAAGATGTGATATTGATCCAATCTGAACCGACGCCAAAGGGTAATGCTGGCAAAAGCGCTGATATGAATAATACGATTGATCAAGAAACCGCTGATCAAATGGGCATCTCTGATATGCCAAAAGATATTATAAATAGAGATGCAAAAAACATCAGTAAAGATACCATCACGCTCGCCAAGCGTGCTGAACAGGTCAATACTGGCAATAGTGGTGTGACCCAGTTGGATCTATTTCAAGGTCGTCGCTATGAGGTGGGTGCAGGCAGCTTGAAATACAATCAAGTCGCCTTTGACCGTTATCGCATCACGCTTACTGAATCCTCGCAAGAGGTCATTACTGAAGACAATATTGAAACCCAAGCAATTGGACCTCTATGGCAAGCGGCAACGGGTGATGCACAAACCAGTACAAATAACGCGCTGCGTGCTGCTCAAGGTGAGCTTGGCTACCGTCTGGCACTGCCGTGGCTGATGATTATCGCACCGATGCTGGCTGTACCGCTTGCGCAAGTGCGTCCACGTCAAGGGCGTTGGCTGCGTCTATTTCCTTCTATCTTATTATTTGTCAGCTGTGCGCTAGGCATCATCTCGCTTAAGAACGCAGTGAGCAAAGGCAGTATTAGCGTATGGGCATATGCATGGCTGGTATTAGGCTTTATGGCACTAGCGCTTTATTTGAATTGGGGCAGCCGTGTGCAACATCGATTGCGCTTTCGTAAACAAGAAAATAGATTAGCCGTCGCCGCGCCTATCAGCAGTCTGGACAATCAACACAATAGCTCACAAGGAGGGCAGTCTTAATGCGCTCTTTATTTGCTAAGTCTGCAGGGGCTGGTCAGCTGGCCAAAAAACCTGCCAATTTAAAAGTCCTCAGCCGTTATGTCAAACTCAACGCCTTACTTGCTATTATCGCGGCCGTCGTTGGTTTATGGGCGTTACAGCTGGTATTCTCTTATCTATCAGAGCTCGATTCGTTAGATGACCGTTATACGATGGGGCAGGCACTTAAATATATCTTTTATCGATCACCCTATTTCTTAGAGCAATTCATCCCAACGGGTGCGCTACTCGGTGCCGTCATAGGATTGGGCTTACTTGCTAATAAAAGTGAGCTGGTCGTCATGCGTGCGGCTGGGGTCAGCATCTATCGTATCGTCGGCTGGGTGTTACAACCTGCCTTCATTTTTGTGCTACTGGCATTGGCGATTAATCAGTTCGTGCTACCGCATTCCAATCAATTGGCAAAGCAAATAAACGATGAGGACAACACATCGCTAGTCACTTCGGTGCGCGGCTATTGGACGGTGCAGCCACGCTTTGAAAATGCACAAGATGGCAGCGCCACACCTGATGGCAGTGATATTTTATATATCGATTATGCCGATGTTCAGGGTAATATCGGCGAGGTAAAACGTTGGCATTTAGATAACAACGGTAATCTGCAAACCGCTGTACATGCTAATGGCGGAAAATATACGGGGCGTGAGCCTATCGATGTGACCAGTGACAAGCCAAGCGAGCAGTATCGCTACGAATGGCAGCTGAACGATATGGTCGAGCTTAGCATTAATCAGGGCTTTGAGAGTAGCCAAGCCGTTTCACCATCAGATACGCTCAGCTTACCATTCGCTCCAGAGTCTGTGTATCTACTGACGCGCAAGGCAGAGGATTTGTCTCTGACGCAACTATACGAGCATCGTCAGTTTATGCGAGGGCAGGGCAAGCGCTCCTTGGATCATGAAGTGGCGTTTTGGCAAAAGCTATTATCACCTTTATCAATATTGTCACTGGTCATTGTTGCTTGCTCATTCGTCTTTGGCTCGCTACGGACGCACAGTTTGGGCTTGCGCATCGTGGTGGCTTTGCTGTTTGGCTTGCTCTTTAGCTATATTCAGGATTTGGTCGGATTTATATCGCTTGCTACAGGATTTTCGCCCATGCTGATGGTGTTGTTACCGATAATAGGCAGTGCGCTATTGGGTGGTTATTTGATAAAACGCCAGATGTAGAAAGACAGTTGGTCATACAAGACAAAAAGCACGCTAGATCTATTTTAGCGTGCTTTTTTATGACGATCTTTTATGGTTGGATGCTGAAGACTAAACTTTGGTCGCCATAGTAATCGTATAGGTTTTGCCTTGTTTGATCTTTTCGCTATTGCCGAACACTTCGGTAAACGAGCGCTTCATAAACTGGCGCAAGCCATTGATGGTCACGACATAAAAACGGCCACCTTGACGCATGCGTGCATAGGCATCAAGGAAGTACAGATAGTGTTGCTCTTTGCCAACTTTGGCGGGCAAGTTCGACATCACAAGGCTAAAGTCTTTGTCCGCTGCCACATGATTAAAGCCATTTGATAAATGCACATCGACGTTTTTTAGACCATTTTTTTCGCAGTTACGGCGAGCATATTCTACTGCCATAAAGTCTTTATCAATCAAGGTATGCTGACCATTTGGACATTCACGCGCGGCTGTCATACCAAGTACGCCATAGCCACAGCCCAAATCGATTGAATCATCATCGTTTTGGAAATCCACATAATCAAGCAGCATCAGGCTACCGTCATCGAGCTTTTGCGGTGAAAAAATACCCCACGTGGTTGCAAAATCAAACGGCTTACCCAGCACGTCTTGGCGAAAGTTAATGTCTTCGCGCCAATGTTGGGCATTTTTTAGCAGGTCAGCAGGTGGCTTATGATTTAGTGGGTGGCTCATAGGATTCTCGGATAATAGATAGGTAAAAGGGGGTGCGTTGTCTAATTAGACAGTGCGCATCGTATGACGAGTATTGTAGCGAGAAAAGGGCAGGTTTGCAGCATCGTATTACGGGAATCATTATGGTTGCCAAATTTAGCATGTAGAAAATACATAGAAAAAAAGATATTGGCAAGATTAGGTGAGAGGCTTACACTCAACTTTAACCTGATAGCTCTGAAGTAGTATGTATGGCAGACATTATATTTGTATCTAAAGTCGACTTCTGGATCGCGTTGATTTTATGGGTCGGTAGTTTATCACTTATCCTCATTCCATTATGGGAATGGCGCTGGGGCAAAAGTAATTCACGTATGCGAAACATACTGCTAATGATTATCCTACTGCCTTTTGCAGCACTGATGCTTATGCCTTTTTTTGGTACTAAATACACCCTAACCGATAGCCAGCTATATGTGGATAGTGGTCTGTCTACTCAAACCATTGAACTGGCAGATATCACATATATTACGCCAACTCGAAGCATGACGTCTGCACCAGCACTATCATTGGATAGACTTAAAATAGAATATCGAAACAAAGAAATATTGATATCGCCAAAAGACAAGCCGCGCTTTTATCAAGAGATACAAGCACGTAATCCCAAAATAGTGATAGAGAAAAAATATAATTTCTAGACTACTTACTCAACCGTTTCTTTAACACATGATCAAACACAAATGGACCAAAGGGCAAAAATGAACCAAGCACACCAGCAGGGAGCGCCCACAGCGGCATTTTGATTTTATGTGCCGTGATAAAGAGCACCACAATATAGGCGATGAACAACACTCCATGCACAGGCCCGACGTAGCCCACCATTTCAGGCATATTCAGCATATATTTGAGTGGCATGGCGATACCTAGCAGCAGCAAAAAAGACGTGCCTTCCAAATAACCCATAATGGTCAATTTTTTTAACGCAAATGCTTGCGCTTTGGTGAGAGTGGGCTTGGATGATGGCTGAGCTTGCGGCACAGTATGGTCCTTTGCTGATGAGTCAATATATAAATTAAGCGCTCGCGCTAACCACGTGGATGGTGCGCGGTATGTAGCTGCTGCAATCTTGCTGTCGCCACATGGGTATAGATTTGCGTCGTGGACAAGTCACTGTGTCCAAGCAATAGCTGTACGCTGCGCAAGTCGGCGCCATGATTGAGCAAATGAGTGGCAAAGGCATGGCGCAGCGTATGCGGTGAGAGTTCTTTGTCGATACTGGCTACTTTGGCGTAACGCTTGATAAGATACCAAAAGTTTTGCCGCGTCATATAGCCGCCTTGCGCGGTCAGAAATACCGCTTGGCAGTTACCAGATTTTAGATGGGCAATCAGATCGCTGCGCCCATGAGACAGATAATCTTCCAGTGCGTCCGCTGCGTATTCACCGAGTGGCACCAGTCGGGTTTTATTGCCTTTACCTGTGATTTGTAGCCAGCCTGCGTTTAGGTTCACTTGCTCAAGTGACAGATTAATCAGCTCACTGACGCGCAAACCGCAGGCATAGAGCACTTCTAGCATCGCTTTGTCACGCAGTCCAAGCGCCGTACTGGTATCAGGTGCGGCAAGGAGATTATCGACATCAGCCTCGGCCAAATCCTTTGGCAACGGACGTCCAAGCTTTGGGCTTTTGATACGCTCGCAGGGATTGTCTT
Source organism: Psychrobacter sp. UBA2514 (assembly GCF_002341255.1). NCBI lineage: Bacteria > Pseudomonadati > Pseudomonadota > Gammaproteobacteria > Moraxellales > Moraxellaceae > Psychrobacter > Psychrobacter sp. UBA2514. Next base: position 82,269 of record NZ_DDNS01000012.1, on the reverse strand, counting down.
CGCGCAGATTGCTCGCTATCATCCATAAATAGAACTGACGCAGACTTGAGAGCATACGCGCTTGGGTGCGTGGGGTTTTACCATCTTGGGCAAGCAGTGAAAGGCAGTGCAGCACATCATCAGGCTGCCAGCGGGTCAGGGCGAGTGGGTTGGTCAACTCACAAGAACGCAAGTCGCGCACATAAGCATTACGGGTACGCGTCGCCAAACCACGTGCTAGCATGGCTTGACGAAACTCCGTCATATAAGACGGCTCATCATCGACTGCCAGCGCTTTGGGTTGCCTTTGCTGTACGGCGCGGTCACGACTCATAGGATGCTCGGATATAGGTCAGATATAAGTTAACCACTTTTTTTCTTCACCACATAGCGATAGAGCGTGGCGCTTGCTGGCGTGGTGTCATCGCCATCAACAGTGATTTCATCAGGGTCAGTATCTAGGCTGATATTTTCTGCCAATGTTTCTTGAGTCATCAGCTCATGACCCAGATGACGACAGAAATTTGGAATGTCGCGGGTGGTAGCAGGGTCAGTGGCCAGTATCTCAATCACCTCACCGCTATCTGCTTTTCGGATGACTCGGTGCAGCATCATCACAGGCTCAGGACAGATCAGCCCCTGCGTGTCTAGGTGATGGTCGATGGTCGTATCTGGTATAGAAGTAGTCATAGTCATTATCGTAAAACTAAGTAGGTAGGTTAAAGAATGGATCGTTTGTTTAATCGCTTACTGAGGTGTACTGTCTAGATCGTCTACGGCTGCTGCCTCTTTGTCAGTGTTTGCCACGTCTAAGAAGTTAAAAAAGCGCTTAAAACTGACTTTGAATAAAAATGCCACACCCACCCAGCAGGATAATCCCAGCCATGCTGTATCAGCAAATAATAAGCCGCCAAGCAAAATGATGGACGATACGCCAATACTCATGGCAATCATCGAGGGTTGGTTTAAGCGATAACGATAAACCACAAAAGCATCATAAAGCGTAATGGGGATGGTCAACGCAACCAATGCGTAGGGCAGATTGTAAAACAGTTGATAAAGCAGCTGACTGTCATGAAAGGCCTTGATACTAGCGATGGTACCAAAGACCACAAAAGCAAAAATGGCCGCATAAATCAGATAAATCGCCAGCTGGTTGGCTCGCTGTGCGCCCTTGATACGAGCGATAGCAAGCGGGGCAAAACCATGTTGCGACTTAGTATGCAAGTCTTGGTCTAGGGCAGTGGTCATAGTAATCAGTCATTTATCTGTGAATAGGTACGATGTAGCAAAATGGTGCGACAGAAATAACAGTGTCTTCTACCTATCTTGCCTAATTAGTCTGCTTTGACCGCGTCGATAGCCAAGCTGCTATTTGGATCGGCAAAATACGTCGACATCAAAATACACGCAGAGATATCATCAATCGGGTCGCGCTCGTTTTGGATCCAGCCGTTGTCCCATGCGATTTCTCTTGCTTCGATAGAGGTTAAACGCTCATCACATAATGATACGGTCACTGGCAGATGCTGCTCCATAATTCTATGAGCCAGACGCCGCGCAAATTTATGTGCGCGTTTTGAGAGCATGGAGCTGCTACCATCCATATTAAGTGGCAGGCCGACCACCACCTGTGCCACGCCCCAGACTTTGATAATACCGATGAGGTTGTCCCAGTCGGGCTGACCATTATTCATCGCCAAGATGTCAAAAGCGCGTGCGGTTTGGGTCAAGCTATTACCGAGTGCCATGCCCATTTTCTTGACACCATAATCTAGCGCCAAAATAAGATGCGGTTTGATCTTTGGTTCAATGGCATCAATCTCAATGTCACTCATATTGCCACTAACCTTGCCATTAGTGTCAATGTCATCATCAATGGTATCTTCATCATTTGCTATAAAAGGGCTATCTACCATATTAAAGGCTATCCTTTTTTATCTGTATTCATAGAGCATGTGCTATTAAGCATGTCCGATGTCACTGCTAAGATAGTCAAAGTTGACGCCGATTTTGTCAGCGGCGATTTGCCAGCGCTCTTCGAACGGCGTATCAAACAATAAAGTCAGATCGGCAGGGCAGACGAGCCAATCACCATTACCCAGTTCTTGGTCTAACTGTTTTTTGCCCCAGCTGGCATGACCCAAGCACAGTTGATAGTGACCGACGCCTTGACCTGCCGCGATACGCTTTAGAATATCTTGGCTGGTGGTGATGCAGACATTCTCTGAAATCGCAAAAGAGGACGCCCATTCAGGCTGACCTGTATGCAGCACAAAGCCGACCTCAGGATACATAGGGCCACCTTCTAAAGCCACATCTTCCATCACTTGCGGATTGGTCACTTCAATATCTAAATCTTCTAGAAGCTTGCCCACTCGTGCTTGCTCTAATGGGCGATTGACCATCAGACCTAGCGCACCATGCTTATCATGGCGGCAGATATAGATGAGCGCCTGCTCAAACCTTGGGTCTGACAGCTCTGGCGCCGCAATTAAGAAGTGGTGAGTCAAATTGGTTTTAGACATAGAAACAAACGCAACCGAATAATAAGGGTGAAAGACCACTATATGGTGATAACCAATAGAAAAGCAAGATTCGCGCCAATTGCTATTGATAGCCACAAAGATTTAACAAGTACTTTTTTGATGAATCGTGCTGGATGATTTAACGACAATTAATGTGTCATTTGACATCAGACAGCAAGCTACGAGCATGATCACGAGTCACATCGGTGATCGTAACGCCACCAGACATACGCGCCAGCTCATCTACCTGCGCGCTGTCTGTCAGTATTATCAGCTCACTTTCGGTCTGTTCTTGATGGTGCTTTTGTACCAAGATATGTTGGTGCGCTTGCGCCGCGACTTGTGCTTGGTGAGTGATCGCGAGCAATTGCTGCGTTTGCCCAAGCGCGCGTAGTAGCTCGCCGACCACCTGCGCCGTACCGCCGCTGATACCGACATCGACTTCATCGAATACGAGCATGGGTTTGGCAGCTTTGTTATCAGCGTTGGTTGCTTGCAAGACTTGCATGACCAGCGCCATTCGTGACAGCTCACCACCTGAGGCGATTTTATGCAGTGGCTGCATGGGCATACCGACATTGGCACTGAACAATAAATCAATATCGTAGCAGCCATGTGCATTGTACTGGCTAGGCTCTGTCTTTTTGGTAAAAACGAACTCGCAGCGCGCATTGGGTAAGGCAAGCGGTTGTAGTTGTTCTATAAGCTGTTTACTAATGGTTGGTGCCGCTTTTGTACGCTCTTGATTTAGCTGTGTGGCCAGTGCTAGATAATCCTGCCAAGCTTGCTCAATTTGCGCGGCCATCGCATCACTGCTCGGCTCGTTTTCTAACTGCTCTAATTGCTTTTGCCAAGCTTTTGCTTCATCAATCAAATCGCTCGCTGGCAAGTTGTACTTACGTGATAAGCGATGACTTAAACTGATGAGATTGTCTAATGCTTGTAAGCGTTCAGGGTCAGGTAGTTGCTGCTCGGCATAATCTGACAGTAGCGCCGTCACCTCGGTGATTTGTTGCTGCGCCAAATGCAGCTGCTCAGAGGCTTGCTCAAAGGTTTGGCTGACACCAACTTGATGATCGCAAAGTTTGATTACTTGCCCGAGCAAGGTCATTACATCTGGCTCATCGGTATCGTTGTCGAGCAGATGCAAGCCATGGCTGGCCTCTTGCATTAAGGCCTCAATATTAGAGAGCTCCTCGTGCTCAGATTCAACTTCTGCATAGTCCACAGCCAATAGAGGGGTGATGTCTGCCAGTTGGCTTTGTAAAAGTTGAATACGGTCTTGACGCTGAGCCTCGCGACTTGCAATATCATCAGCGCGACGCTTTAGCTGCTGATACTGCTGATAGCTACTGGCTGTCTGACGCGTGAGTGGCGTTATTTGTGCCATCTCATCGAGCCAATTCACCACAAACTGCGGCTTGAGTAAGGCTTGCTGAGCATGTTGGCTATGAATATTGACCAGTAATGCGCCCAAGCTTTTTAGCTCAGCCAAACTGGCAGGCGAACCATTCAACCATGCTTTTGAGCGACCAGTATTGCTCAGCTGCCGCCGAATAAGTACTTCAGGCTCGTCTAGCGCCCGATCATTCTTGGCAAACCATTCGGCAATGACGCTGTTGTTGTGTACATCAAACTGAGCATAAATGTCTGCGTTGTCTGCGCCATGTCTGACCATCGCGATGTCTGCGCGTGCACCTACACACAAGGATAGTGCATCCAGCAATAACGACTTGCCAGCCCCTGTTTCACCAGTGATGACATTGAAGCCTTCAGCGACACTCAGCTCATGCTGAGCGATCAACGCAAACTGATGTAAAGTTAATGATACTAGCATCAACGCCTCTCATGACAGACAATGAACTTCATATAAATCTTAAGAAGCCATCTATAAAATAAGATAAATAAAGCAATGAATTTATCTATTTAACGACACTAAATAGATAAATATTGTAGGCAAACAGTATGGTGCTAAATGTGCTCAAATACAAACATTAAGGGAGTGTATAATCGAATTTGTGATTGGAAGATTACCACAAAATTATCAAAAACTGGCAATGAGTAATCGCTGTAATATCAATCATTAAGAGGGTTGATTATAGCAAAATTATGTCTATATACTAAGCGCGATTTCGGACAAAATTCATAAAAATAGACTCAGTATAATGATGTGTTAATGGCATAAAAGCAGATAAATAAGCCCATTTGAGCCCAGCATCAAATAGTATTTTCCTAGTCGCTTTAACAAACTTTATAGAGATAATGTGGTAGCATAATCTCACATAATGATAAACTCTTCTTGTTATATTGATGACATACGGTGCATGATAACGAGTCATGATTTTGTAAAATTACAGGCGTATAGTGAGAAGAGTATGCCAATCAGTCATTATTCCAAAGCGTTTTCATAGAACCTGTGGCTACTCTTAGCACGCAGATATCTAGTAGAGAAGGATACCGCACTCAGTGCAGAGAGGTGTGTTGATGACGCGGCTCTAGCGGTAACCAGTTACTTATTTTTTAGTTTTACCATAATTATTTGATAAGGAAGCCACTATGACAGCGGCGCAATTTACTAACGTAACAGTTAATGCCCAAGCGACAGTATCTTATGATGGTCGCTGTTCCAGCCATACCATTATGTTTGAAGACGGTCGTCACAAAACCTTGGGTGTGATCTTACCTTGTGATAACTTGGTTGAGCATTATCACTTTAGCACCAATACATCCGAGCGTATCGAAATCACCGGCGGCGAGTGTGAAGTGAAAATTAATGGTGATGACGAGTTTAGCTACTACCGTGCTGGTCAATCGTTTGTTGTCGAAGGCAATAGCGGTTTCAATCTACGTACCGAAGAAATCGTCCAGTATGTCTGCCATTTAGAAGGTTGATATTATCAACAATGCGATTAAGTTAATATTGGCTGCAATTAAGCTAGTATCATCAGTGAACAGCTAACGCCATCAAATATTAATGACCAAACAATAAACAATATCAGATTGGTATTGTTTATTTCTGTTTTTAGTGCTGACTTAATCGCTCCCTCATTGCCAACGAGTTGCAGTGCTCAATGCCAATGACATTCTTCTTATTCCATCGCTTAGCGCGATATCCACCTAATACTTAATAGGCCTGTTATGGCAAAACCCATTTACTTTTACGGCATTCATGCCATTGATGCGTTACTTAAACACCGCCCTTTGGATGGTCTTAGCTTGTTTGTGCAACAGGGACGCGAGAGTGACAGCCATGTACAAGCCATTATGGCTGAGGCGGAAGCTAATGGTATCAGTATCCAGCCGACCCAAAAAGATAAGCTGACACAGCTATGTGGTAGCCCGCAGCATCAAGGCGTGGTACTCAATGCTCGTCCGCTAGGTTTTGCTGATGAAGGTCTGCTTGATACCATTATTGGTCGCGAACAGTGCTTATTGTTAGTGCTAGATCAAATCACAGACGCACATAACTTTGGCGCTTGCTTGCGCACAGCCGTAGCAATGGGTGTGGACGCCGTGGTTTGTCCGAAGCACCATGCAGCAAGCCTGACGCCCACAGTCGCTAAAGTATCGGTTGGGGCCGCAGAGATGATGCCGATTATTAGTGTCACCAATTTGGCACGTACACTTTCGCACATCAAAAACGCAGGAGTATTTGTGTTTGGTACGGCGCTCAATGCCGATGCGAAGCCTATCCATGCCGCTGATCTGACTGGCAAAACAGCCATCATTATGGGGTCAGAAGGAGAGGGGATGCGCCGCCTGACAATGGAGAGCTGCGATGAGCTGGTTTATATTCCGATGTCAGGAAACGAGCATGGCAACCTACAAAGCTTAAACGTAAGCGTCGCTACTGGTATGGCACTGTATGAGGTTAATCGCCAGCGAACTTTAGCTGCTGGGCAAGCGTAAGGTACTCTTGGTGTAGGGGTTCTAGCTGTAAGTATAGAGAGGCAAGGTCGCTCTCGTTAAGTATGATATCGTCTGCATGACGATTGCGCTCTTCACGACTGAGCTGGTTGGTCATAATGGCTTTGATTTTTTGAATACTTTGATCATCACGCTGACTGGCACGCGCAAGCTGCGTGTCTTCGGTGGCATCCATTACAAGGATACGTTGGCATAAATTGGCAAGACCTGCTTCTGCTCCCTCAATGAGTAGGGGTGCGGACAATACCACATAAGCTGAGGTACTAGACTCTAACTGTGCTTTGGCTGTCTCACGTATCGCTGGATGCGTGATCGCCTCAAGCTCAATAAGCGCTTCAGGGTTTGCAAATACATGCGTACGTACAGCGGCCCTATCCATTGACCCATCACCATTTAACACCCAATCACCGAATCTTTTTTGGATTTTGCGCAGAGTATCGCTGCCTTTAGTAACGATCTCATGAGCGATCACATCGGCATCGATAATATCGATCCCTTGCTCAGAAAACCAAGCACTAGCAGCGGATTTGCCACTACCGATCCCGCCTGTTAAACCAACGACGAGCGTCTTGTTTTTTGTCTGTAGATTCTGTGGTTGACGCGAATAAGATTGTGCGGCTTTATTTGACATAATGATGGCTTATTTGACAGAGGTAGTAAAAGCAGTGACTAATGAAGAAATTGCTTATCAGTAATTATGCTTATAGATTAGGGTAAAAAACTTACTATCAAGACTTAGTAAGTATACATACCAAGATACCAGCTGACGATATCTGAGCCGTATAATAAAGCAACAATACCTGCGACAGCAATGTAAGGACCAAAGGCAAAAGGCCTGCTCTCACCTTGTTTTTTCATCAAGATTATTCCGACGATCGACCCAAGCAAGGATGACAATAAAATAATTAATGGCAACATCATGGGCCCGAGCCAAGCACCTAATACTGCTAGTAATTTAAAATCACCTTGTCCCATCCCATGTTTCTTAGTGATTAAGTAGAATACTTTAACGACGATCCAGAGTGATAAAAATCCGAAGAGTAAACCCCATATCGACTGCGTTGGTGAGACAAACCAGCCTTGTGAGTTGACGGCCAATCCTAGACCTGCTAGTGGAAAAGTCAGGCGATCGGGTAGTAGCTGCGTATCAAAATCAATACCGGTTAGAGCCACTAGTGTCCACACTAAAACGAGCGCTGACAATCCAGTTGCATTGACACCGAATTTGTAGATCACGAGCACCGATAGTAAAGCGGTTACTAACTCAACTACAGGATAACGCAAACCAATCGCAGCTTTGCAGTTTGAGCAGCGCCCTTTTAGTGCCAGCCAGCTGATTAAGGGTATGTTTTCATACCATCTGATCTTATGAGCGCAATGGGGGCAGCGTGAGGCAGGTCGACTCAAAGTAATGGGTTGGTCAGTAGCCACGACATTCGCTATAGGTAACGTATGCTCGCGTGGCATATCTGCCTGTTCGATCATAAATTGGCTACATTCTTGTCGCCAACCGTAAATCATCATAAGTGGGATACGATGAATCACAACATTTAAAAAACTGCCAACACAAAGACCTAACAAACCAAATACGACCAAGGCTAGAGCTATATTTTCTTGTAGTAACTGTATGAATTGCATTAAACCATTATCCTACGACTGAGCCCATTTGGAAGATTGGTAAGTACATCGCAATGACCAGACCACCAACTAATACACCCAGTACAGCCATGATCATAGGTTCCATTAAGCTGGTCAAACCATCAACGGCATTGTCGACTTCGTTTTCGTAGTAGACAGCGACTTTATCTAGCATTTCTTCCAAGCTACCAGACTCTTCGCCGATACCCACCATTTGAATAACGAGACTTGGGAATAAATTGGTTGAACGTATGGAGAACTGTAGTTGCTGACCAGTAGAAACGTCATTTTTGATCTGTTGAGTGGCATTATAAAACACGACATTGTTGGTCGCACCAGCAGTAGAATCTAGCGCATCAATGAGAGGTACACCAGCGGCAAAAGTGGTAGATAGAGTACGAGCAAAGCGCGCAATAATTGCTTGATAAGCAATATTACCAAAAATTGGTGCTTTTAGTACCGCACGGTCTAAAAAGTCACGGAATTTTTTAGAGCGTTTTTTGGCTTCTGAAAATCCGATAATAGCCCCACCGATAAAAATAATTAAAATAAACCACCATGCTTTCATCCACTCAGACATACCCACTACCATTTGAGTAAAAGCAGGTAGCTCTGCGCCAAATGACTCAAATAGGTCTGAAAATACAGGCACGACTTTTATTAGTAGAATCATAGTAACGATAATGGCAACTACGATGACAGCAATCGGATATTTTATTGCTTTCTTAATCTTTGCTTTTAGTAGTTCGCTTTTTTCTTTGTAAGTCGCTACACGTTCAAGCATGGTCTCTAGCGCACCCGATTGCTCACCCGATTCGACAAGTGAGCAGAATAGATCATCAAAGTAACGAGGGTGTTTACGTAGGGCGGAAGCAAAGGTGCCACCTGCTTCGATGTCAGCTTTGATTTGTAGCACCAAGTCTTTCATACTCGGATTATCAAGCGAATCTGCTACAATTTCAAAAGATTGAGTCAGCGGGACACCTGCTTTCATCATCGTTGCCAATTGTCGCGCAAAAATCGCAATATCAATGGCTTTAATTGGTTTTTTGAAGGTGTAGAGCGGTTTTGGTTTCTTCTTGATACCTTTAACCGTGATCCCTTGCTTGCGTAAAGTTGCTTTGGCTAACTCTAAGCTACGACTAGTGGTTTCGCCTTTTACCTTTTGCCCGCGCCGGTTTACGCCATCATAGACAAAGTCCAACAGCATGTCAGTCTTAGCTTTTGCCATATTACTACCCTCGAGATTGTCTAATATAGATATTGCAAACATAAAGCAGAATACCAGACAAAATTGTTGGCTGGTATACTTTATTTTAGCGCAAAAAACCAGTGCCTATCTGTTTTATTTTTAAGTATATCTATTAGATAGTATTTCTACGTTAGGAGCCTTTAGAAAGAAAAATACTAGAAGATTAGGGCGTGTTGAACATT
>NZ_DDNS01000012.1:72018-72462 GCF_002341255.1 Psychrobacter sp. UBA2514 | reverse complement strand
AATGTTCAACACGCCCTAATAGTTGCATATACGACTTAATGCTTATGCTACTTATTCAGAAGTAACGCGCATCATTTCTTGAATACTAGTGACACCTTGCAGAACTTTTAAAACCCCAGAACGGCGTAGATCTCGAAAACCATTTTTGAGCGCCGCATCTTTGATATCTATGGCATTGCCGTCTTCCATAATGATACGTGAGATGTCGGGGCTGACCTTCATCACCTCATAAATACCTACACGGCCTTTATAACCTTCACGGCACTCATTGCAGCCCACTGGCTCATAAATCACGTTGTCTGGATTATCCAAATCTGCATCAGTAAAACCAATCTCTAGCAAACTTTGACGAGGGATATTGATCGGTTTTTTACAGTTCTTACACAGTCGCCGCGCCAAACGTTGCGCAATGACTAAGTTGACTGACGTTGCAATGTTAAAAGA
>NZ_DDNS01000012.1:71412-71878 GCF_002341255.1 Psychrobacter sp. UBA2514 | reverse complement strand
CCCATATTACGCAAACGCGTTAATGTCTCAGGTGCTGAATTGGTATGTAGGGTGGAGAGTACCATATGCCCTGTTTGTGCCGCTTTAATAGCGATCTCGGCAGTTTCCAAGTCACGAATCTCACCAACCATGACAATATCAGGATCTTGACGCAAAAAAGACTTGAGCGCATTAGCAAAGGTTAGGCCGACCTTAGCGTTGACATTGACCTGATTGATACCTTCAAGGTTAATCTCCACAGGGTCTTCGGCGGTTGAAATATTGGTGGCACCAGTGTTTAAGATATTGATACCTGTGTAAAGAGAGACTGTCTTACCAGAACCAGTAGGGCCAGTAATCAGTAGCATACCTTGTGGTTTGTGCAGCGCTTCTAAAAACATCTCCTGCTGATCAGGTTCATACCCTAGCGCATCAATACCAAGCATGGCTGATGAAGGATCTAGGATACGCAAAACGATTTTTTCAC
>NZ_DDNS01000012.1:70279-71313 GCF_002341255.1 Psychrobacter sp. UBA2514 | reverse complement strand
GATACGCAAAACGATTTTTTCACCGAATAAGGTTGGTAATGAGTTTACCCGGAAATCGATGGCTTTGGTCTTAGAGATTTTGAGCTTGATACGACCATCTTGTGGTATTCTGCGCTCTGAGATATCCATCTGTGACATGACTTTTAGACGAGCCGCAATTTTACCAGCGAGCTGGACTGGCGGACTGGCTATTTTTTGCATCACGCCATCAACACGAAAACGTACTCGGAAAGATTTTTCGTAAGGCTCAAAGTGCAAATCAGAGGCACCCATGCGAATAGCATCGACCAACATTTTATTGACGAATTTTACAACAGGTGCTTCATCGACCCCATCATTAAGTTTGGTTGTCCCTTCGTCCTGATCGTCATCACCATCTTCAAAACCAACATTTAAGTCACTGTCAGAGAAGCTGTCAAAGCTCTGCATCGTATCAGCGTAAACGCTTTCGATACGCTTTTTTAGCTTGTTTTCTTCAACAACAATCGTTTCGATAGACAAGCGAGAATTAAAGGCAATAGCATCAATAGCATCAACACGAGTTGGATCACTAAGCGCTACAAATAAGCGTTGGCCGCGCTTGAATAATGGCAATGCATTAAACTTACGGACGATTTTTTCATCGACTAAGTCCTTTGGAATGACATCAGTGCTGAGCGCATCGAGATCGAACAAGGGATCGCCAAAGGCTTGTGATAACATTTGAGCAAGGTGATAAGAATCAGCCAGTTTATTGTCTACAAGGTACGGCACCAATCCGATTTTCTGCTCCTGCGACTCAATCTGTGCCGTTTTCATATTTGCTTCGCTAACGACACCATCACTGATGAGCTGCTGCGCTAGACCACCATATTTACTGGTTGTAATAGACATTATGACCTCTCCTTGATAAAGGGTTTGCACACCGCTTTAGAATACAGACTACTATATATGCTTTAATATATTTGCGGTAATGGATGCGTATTTTGATTCAGCAAGTTATTTCTACTTCTTTCGTAATAACTTAGAGAGCATTTAGGGCGTGTTGAACATTC
>NZ_DDNS01000012.1:68301-70071 GCF_002341255.1 Psychrobacter sp. UBA2514 | reverse complement strand
GAATGTTCAACACGCCCTAATAATTTTTAATTTCTGTTAGACACAATATACGACTTTACTTTATTTTAGTTTAAAGGCTTTCTACAAATGATTAAACAATCAATACGTCAAAATCTCTGTTTTTAGTTGTCATTTTTGAACATAGGTATTGAAAAGCACCGCTGCTTCTGGCAGCACACTACTATAGCACTTACGAATTATTTGTTATACTGGCGCGCATATGAGCCGAATTGGCGCGAATACATGAGACAAGGTAAATAAGTATGCAAGCTTGGGTGATCGGTAATTGGAAGCAGAATCCGGCAACTAGCCATGATGTTGATGCGCTGTTAAGTGACCTGCTGACTAAGGTTGATGCTAAAAATCAAGCTAAAATGCCAACCTCTAATAGTCAATGCAAATTGATGGTAGCACCAAGCAGTATTCATTTGGCCGCAGTCAGTGCACGCTTAGCAAATACTCCAATAATCAGCGCCGCTCAAGACGTGAGCGCTCATAGTGCAAGCACAGGCGCTTACACCGGAGACTGCTCAGCACAGCAAGTCGCAGATACAGGAGCTACTTGGACGATACTTGGTCACTCTGAGCGTCGCCAGTATCATAAAGAATCTCATGACTGTCTAATAAATAAAATGTATCATGCGTTTTCTCAAAATCTTGGTGTGGTGTTCTGTATCGGCGAAACGCAAGAACAGTATGATAATGGTCAAACACTTGACGTTATCAATGAACAACTCTCAGTGATCAAAGATTTACTGGCGCAGCAGCCAGATATTACAGCTTCTTTGTCCGAGAGATTGATTATTGCGTACGAGCCTGTCTGGGCGATTGGTACAGGTAAAGTACCGACTGTGACAGAGGTCAGTAAGACTCATCAACATATCAAGCAAACCGTTGCAGGCTTTGCTGACATAGCAGGTGCGATTACCGTACTGTATGGCGGTAGCGTTAATGCTGATAATGCTGATAGCTTTGCTTCTAACTCTATGATTGATGGCGCATTGGTTGGCGGTGCCTCATTGAAAGCAGATAGCTTCTTAGCGATCGCTGATGCTTTTAGTCAAGCGAATGCTTAATCAAATAAATAACGCTCAGATATCAGTATCATAGCTGATAGACAGTATGGTTTTACCAGTTGGTAAAAGTAGGTTTAACAGTACCCTTGCATTCGTGTACAATGCGCCTTATTTATATAATCGATTTGGTATCATGAGATGCTAGTCATTATTTTTATTAACCTTACGTTTTATTTTCCGTTATCAGTCGTCATTACGCGGCAAAAGAGGCCACCATGTTTACGTTTATATTAGCCCTGCATATTATCGTGGCCATTGCCATGATCGGCTTGATTTTGATACAGCATGGTAAAGGGGCAGATGCTGGGGCTTCTTTTGGTGCCGGCTCATCAGGTACTGTATTTGGTGCAGCGGGAACTGCCAACTTTTTGACGCGTGCGACTGCAGTACTAACGGTCATATTCTTTATTACCAGTATGACGCTGGCGGTGCATGCGCGTAAGCAGGCCGAAGACCAGTTTCGTCTAGACGCGCCAGTGTCAGCACCGCAAACGCCGCGTCCATTGACACAAAATCCTGAATAAGTGGCTTTTGAGTAGTCAGTGCTTGCTATTTTGGTAGGTTACATTTACAATGCTTTTCTATTTTCGCAAGTCCTTATCTATTAATGCCTACCTTACGCATTATATATAGTAGATAGGAAGTTAGAAAACAGAGTAGTAAAATGCGATTGTGGTGGAATTGGTAGACACGC
>NZ_DDNS01000012.1:67980-68153 GCF_002341255.1 Psychrobacter sp. UBA2514 | reverse complement strand
CAAGCCGTGGGGGTTCAAGTCCCCCCAATCGCACCAAGTTTTATAGACGTAGCATAGCGTCAGGTTGGATTTTTAGTAGTAATCACTTGATTTATAATTATTTTAAATAAAGTGTTGACACTTCTACATTATCTCACTATAATATGCGTTCTAGATTGATGCGGGGTGGAGCA
>NZ_DDNS01000012.1:0-67782 GCF_002341255.1 Psychrobacter sp. UBA2514 | reverse complement strand
TTCAAATCCAGCCCCCGCTACCACTTTTTATACTGATGTTTTGTACACTAAATTTGTCAGTACCGATTAACCCACCATAATGTTTGTGGGTTTTTTTGTATCTGAAGGTCAGTGTTATCGCGGTATCTATCCTACTTATGTTAAGCTCTAGGTCTATAGAGTACGATATTACTCGTCACTGGTCATCATCGGCCGCCACTGGCACGATGCTCCTTAAGCAACACTATCTTTTATTCCTCACGCTTTTATCGATAGTAGTGCTTTATAACTAATAAAAGCATTGTTTGGCTGAGCTTGATGTTTTTTAGGCTCGCCCCTATATAAACGCACAATACCTGTTATATGTTTGTGGTTTACCATTATATAATGACCGTAACTCTTACTATATATAAGTACGAAAAGAGCAAAGCTTTGATACGGTTTACTGAGTACGATAGATAAGCGAATAGGAAAATACAAAGAGATTATGAAGCTTTCGACTAAAGTTGCAGAACTGACTAATATTATTGCCCCTGCTGTGGCCGCTTGCGATGTGTCGCTATGGGGTATAGAATTTGCGCCACAAGGCCGTCGCTCTTTATTGCGTATTTATATTGAGGCATTGCCAGAAGACCAAGCCCAAGATAAGCACGTTACTATCGAAGACTGTGCCGCAGTGAACCATCAAGTAAGCGGTATCCTCGAAGTTCATGATCCTATCGCTGGTGAATATATTTTAGAAGTGTCTTCACCTGGTTTTGACCGTGCATTTTTCTCAGATGAGCAAATGCATGCCTATGTGGGTCAAACAGTAAGCTTACGTTTGATTCAAGCTATCGGCACAGGTGATCAAAAACGTCGTAAAGCAACAGGTACATTAGATAGTATCGATGATAAAGTTTTAAAACTGACGTCAAGCGATGGTGAGCAGTTTGAGATTGCATTAAGTAATATTGATAAAGCCAACTTAGTTTACGAAGATGCCTAACGACATATTATTAGGCAGCTGCTCATAGATCAGCAGTGTCATCTTCAAATAGCTTATGTGGCTTATAGTAACTATATAATAGCAACACCCAAATTATAAAATTTAAGTCAATTAAAAAATGATAGGACAGGTATAGCATGAGTCGTGAAATCTTAACGGTAGTAGAAACTGTCAGTAATGAAAAGGGCTTAAATCCTGAAGACATCTTTGAAGCCATAGAAGACGCTTTGGTGGTATCGACCAAGAAAAAAGTATATACCGAGCAGCCAGAAGTGGCTGTGCGAGTAGCTATTGACCGTGCAACTGGCGATTATGACACTTATCGTTATTGGACCGTGGTTGCAGATGAAGACCATGAAATGCCTGCTTGTCAGCTTGCTATCACAGATCTTGATCAAAAAGAATGGTCAATTGGTGATATCAAAGAAGAGCAAATCGAATCGATTGAATTTGGTCGTATTGCAGCCACTCAAGCAAAGCAGGTCATCATCCAAAAAATCCGTGAAGCTGAGCGTGCACTTGTGGCAGACGCTTTTGAGCCGCGTGTTGGTGAAATGATGTATGGCGAAGTCAAGAAACAGACACGTGATGGCTATATCATCGACTTAGGCGACAATGCTGAAGGCTACTTGTCACGCGATCAAATGTTGCCACGTGAGCAGCTACGTCCAAAATCACGTATCAACGCCATCTTATATCATGTAAACCGTGAAAACCGCGGTGCACAGCTATTGTTATCTCGCACGCATCCTGAAATGCTATCAGCATTGATGCAAAAAGAAGTACCTGAGATTGCAGAACAAATTATCGAAATCCGTAACGTCGCTCGCCTGCCTGGTACTCGTGCTAAAATAGCCGTGAAGACCAACGATCATCGTATCGATCCTGTTGGGGCTTGTATTGGTATGCGTGGCACACGTATCCAAGCAGTACAGCAAGAGCTAGATGGTGAGCGTATCGATGTCGTAGTATGGTCAGATGATCCAGCTCAGTTCATCATCAGCTCTTTAGAACCAGCTGATGTCAGCAGCATCATCTTAGATGAAGACACTCAAACAGCAGATATTATCTTTAGCACCAACGATCAACTGGCACGCGCGATTGGCTCACAAGGCCAAAACGTACGCTTGGCCTCTGAGTTGACTGGCTATAAGCTGAATATGATGCTCGAAGAAGAGTACAAACAGCGTCAAGAAAACGAATCAAAAGCATTTATTGAATTATTTTATGATCGCCTAGAAGTTGATCAAGATCTAGCGCAGGCGCTGGTTGATATTGGTTTTACCAGTATCGAAGAAGTGGCCTATGTGCCAGTCGATACCTTCTATGACATTGAAGGGTTAGACGATGAAGCAATCGACATGATTCAAGAACGTGCTAAAGACGTCGTCATTGCTGATGAGCTGGTCAAACAACAGAACATGAAAGAGCCAAGTCAAGAGCTTCAAGAGCTTGAAGGTATGACAGTCAGCTGGGCCTATAAAATGGCACAAAAAGATATTATTACCGTGGATGATTTAGCAGAACAAGCCGTCTTCGATCTAGAAGATATCGAAGGATTAGACTCCGAAACTGCAGGAAAACTCATCATGAAAGCTCGGGAATCTTGGTTCGATGAATAAGCGGTAACTGCATATCGCTGTCTTTTGGTGATATGCTATTGAGAATAAAGTGCTGGTGTCTACATACTGTAAATACTGGCCTTAACCCAATCATTTGTAGCCAACAACTGAATTGAACATATAGCAAATAATAGACAGTAGGTGATAATAAATGGCAGATAAGACCGTCAAAGAACTGGCAGAAATGGTAGGCAAAACTACAAGTGCTGTAAAGCAGCAATTAGTAGATGCTGGCCTGCCTGCTCGCGCAGAGGATGACCTAGTCACCGAGTTTGAGCAAGAGAAGTTGGTGACGTATTTAAAACAAAGTCATGGTCAAAACGAAAAGCGTCGTATTAGTCTCAAATCTAAGACAACGAGTACCGCTCGTGTGACTGGCTCTTCGGGTAAATCTAAGAGCGTTAATGTTGAAGTACGCAAAAAGAAAGTATTTGAGAAGCCGGATCCAAAGAAAATAGCTGAAGAATTAGCCGCGCGAGAGCAGGCTCTCATTGAATCTCAAGAGCGTGCTGCTAAAGAAGCAGAAGAACGTGCTGCGACCAAGAAAAAAGCAGAAGAGCGCCAAGCAGCAACTTTAGCTGCAATGCGTGCAAGCTTAGGCTCTAGCAAAAAATCAGACGACAAAAACGATGATATTTCCACCTCAGTTGTCGTTAAAAAAGGCGGTAAAGCGAGCAAAGCCACCGTTGAAGTCAAGCCTAAAGAGCAGCCGAAGAAAAAGGTTACTGCTACTAAACCTAAAGTTGAGACAGCTGCTGAGCGTAAAGCTCGCGAAACTCGTGAGAAAGAAGAAGCGCGTCTACGTGAAATCGAATTAGAAACTCGCCGTACTCAAGCAGAAGAAGCGCAAAAGCGTACGCTTGAGCAAATGCGTAAAATGGCTGGTAAATATACCGATCGTGAGCCTGTTGCCGAAGTGCGTAAAGATGAACCATTGGCTGAAGGCCTGGTCGGTGATGCATTAGAAGAGTCATTTGAAAAAGAACGTCGCGAAATCAAACGCGGTGCAAACAGCACGGGTGCTCGTGGTCGTCGTCGTAAGAATCAAGATGAGCGTGAAATCAAAAACCGTAAAAACGGTTTGCGTTCAACACAAGCATCACAACATAAGTTTGAAAAACCTGTCGAAAAAATCGTCTATGATGTTGAGATTAGTGAGCACATCACTGTTGCAGATCTTGCACAGCGTATGGCAGTCAAGGCTCGTGAAGTCATTAAATTATTGATGAAAATGGGTGAAATCGCTCGCGAATCAGATACCATCGATCAAGCGACAGCAAGTCTGATCGTTGAAGAGATGGGTCACAACCCTGTCCTTGTCAGTGATACCAAGGTCGAAGACGATCTACAAGATGCCGTTGATGAGCGCAGCAGTAACGTGCAAACCCGTCCACCTGTCGTCACTATCATGGGTCACGTTGACCATGGTAAGACCTCATTGCTTGATAAGATTCGCGAGACCAAAGTAGCGACTGGCGAAGCAGGTGGTATTACTCAGCATATCGGTGCTTATCACGTAGAAACCGATCGTGGTGTTATCACTTTCCTTGATACTCCAGGTCACGCGGCGTTTAGCGCAATGCGCTCACGCGGTGCTCAGGCAACTGATATTGTTGTACTTGTCGTCGCAGCTGATGATGGCATGATGCCACAAACGGCAGAAGCGATTGATCATGCACGTGCTGCTGGTACGCCAATCATTGTTGCTATTAATAAAATGGATAAGCCAAGTGCTGATCCTGACCGTGTTCTCAATGAATTGACTACCAAAGAAGTCGTCACAGAAGAATGGGGTGGCGACACACCAATGGCACGTATTTCAGCCAAGACAGGCGAAGGTATCGACGACTTACTAGAGTTTATTAGCTTGCAAGCTGAGTTAATGGAGTTAGAGGCGCCACTAGACGGTGCTGCACAAGGTGTGGTTATTGAATCAAGACTCGAAAAAGGTCGTGGCCCTGTGGTTAGTGTTCTAGTTAAGAAAGGCACGTTGAAACAAGGCGACTTGGTTCTAGCTGGTGAGCACTATGGTAAAGTACGTGCACTAACTGACGAGAATGGTCAACGTGTTAAATCAGCTGGCCCTTCTATTCCTGTAGAGATTTTAGGTCTGCCTGAAACACCTGCGGCTGGTAGTGAATTCTTAGTAGTAACGGACGAGAAAAAAGCGCGCGAAGTTGCGGCCTTTAGAACTAACCGTGAGCGTGAGCGCCAACTTGAGCGTCAAAATGCCATGCGTTTAGAAAGCATGTTCGATCAGATGGGTCAAGGCGATGTGTCATTCTTGAACATTGTATTGAAGACAGACGTACGTGGTTCACTTGAAGCACTACTAGCTGCCCTAAATGAATTGTCTACTGATGAAGTAAAAGTCAGAGTTATCAGTTCAGGTGTTGGTCCTATCTCTGAGTCTGACGTAACACTTGCAGAATCTAGCGAAGCGGTATTGTTAGGCTTTAACGTCCGTGCAGATGCCACCGCACGCCGTAAAGCAGATACAGCTAACATGGATATTCGTTACTATAGTGTCATCTATGGTTTGATTGATGATGTGAAATCTGCAATGAGTGGTATGCTTGCTCCTGAACATCGTGAGAAAATCTTGGGTGTTGCAGAAGTTCGTGAAGTATTCCGCTCTAGTAAGTTTGGTGCGGCTGCTGGTTGTATGGTGGTTGAAGGTACAATCTATCGCAACAAACCTATCCGCGTATTGCGTGATGACCAAGTCATCTTTACTGGTCAATTGCAATCATTACGTCGTTATAAAGAAGACGTCAATGAAGTACGTACTGGTATGGAATGTGGTCTGGCCGTTCGTGGCTATGATGTCGAAGCTGGCGATAAGATCGAAGTCTTTGAAATTCAAGAGTTCGCCCGTACTATCTAAAGCCGCTGTTCGATAACAGAGTATGTAGCAATGCAATATGCCAAATGTGCTGAGCATGCTAGATACTCTGTCGATATTCAGCTGTACTTAGGCCTATCAGGTACACCCTGCTAGGCCTTTTTTAGCAAATATCATTACTACATTTTTTAGCAAACAGTTCTATATATTAATAACAATAGACCCATTAAAGTAAGGTAACAACATGAACCAACGTTTACAACGCTTATCCGATCAGATCCAGCGTGAGCTTGCTGTTCTTATTCGTGATGAAGTCAATGATCCTCGTCTGACAGGTTTTGTCACAATCTCCAGTGTCAAAGTGAGCCCAGATTTAGGCTATGCAGATATCTATGTCACTATCATGGAGCCTGAGCTCAATGATGCCATGACTAAGACCAATCACGTAGAAAGCGTCAAAGTACTGAATAAAGCAGCAGGGTTTTTGCGTACTGAGCTGAGCCATAGCCTAAAAACACGTACTACGCCGCGCCTACGCTTTCACTATGATGAAGTGACTGCTCGTGGTAACTACATGATGGACTTGATTAATAAAGCCGTCAACAAAACTGAGCAAAACGAGAATGACGAGTAAGTTATTATTATGTCTATAACGTCTAAGCAACCTGATAAAAAAGCCAGCAAAGCACCTGAAAAAATAAAAGTTTCAGGGGTTATCTTGGTGGACAAACCCAAAGGTATGACTTCACAGCAAGTTGTGTCGAAAGTGAAGTATTTGTTTAAGTCACCGATACACGATAGCAAAAAGGCTGGTCATACTGGTACGCTTGATCCGATGGCAACTGGTTTATTGCCGATTTGCCTAGGCGAAGCGACCAAGTTTAGTCATTATCAACTGGATGCTGACAAGTCTTATCAAGCAACGATTTTGCTTGGTAGTCAAACCGATACGGGTGATGCAGACGGTCAAGTGGTGGCACAATCATCTATTCCAACATTTGATGATGTTTCATTGGCTACTATCGCACAGCAATTTCTGGGCCCTCAGCAGCAGATACCACCGATGTATTCAGCATTAAAAAAAGATGGCAAAAAACTGTATGAGTATGCCCGCGCTGGTATTGAAATTGATAGGCCACCGAGAGATATCATTATTAAGGCGATTGAGCTGCATGCGATTGATGATATACAGATTTGTTTGACAGTCACTTGTACCAAAGGGACTTACGTACGCGTATTAGCAGAGGATATTGCAAAAAAGCTAGGAACGCTTGGACATTTAACGGCATTGCGTCGCACGCAAGTCGGTAATTTTAGTATTGATGATTCTATTGCACTATCGGCTTTAGAAGACAAAGACTTAGATAGCCGACACTCTCAGTTATTGCCTGTCGATGCGTGTATTGATATCGATGCTGAGTTGGTACTGACCGAAGAACAGTGCGCGCGCGTACATATGGGACAGCGCTTAAACGTATCCGATAGCTTGATAGGTAAGCTTAGAGATTATGTTGCAAGCAATGCTGCTCATCAAATATCCCATGCCAGTGAAGCAGAAACCAATATTGCTGGTTCTGATATCGGTACTGAAGACAGCATGGACATCTCGCAGCCTTTACAGCACGAGTTAGCTGTTGATATACGCTTGCTAAATGAGCAAGGAGCATTTCTTGGATTGGGCGCCATTAGCCTCAATGGACGCTTACAGCCCAAAAAGCTTATCCAACGTTGAGGCTGTATTAATAAATGCTGATCAGTAGGCAACGGTTTTTGTCTGCTTTACTAATGGTTTACACTAATCACATACCGTCACATTTTATTGCAGGTTTCGCCTATGGTGAAACCTGTTTTTTTTATACAGTGTATATACCAGTTAAGGACAGCTGCATAAAATGAAAATGGACGACAATAATAACCAAAAAATAGAATTATAACCAAGGACATTTTCTAATAAGTATAAAACCAGTCAAGGGAAGACTATTAACGATGTATAACATTAATGAATGATAAAAATATTAAAACAAATGAATTAATACAAACTCAATGCTAAATACAAAAGGAAATATTATGAAAACGATCGCTTTTTTACTACACAATAACTTCGAGCAAGCAGAATATGAAGATGTGAATAACCAGCTAAAAAACAAAGGTTATAAGACGCTACTGATCACTACGAACGATGCTAAAGAAGTCCAAGCCATGCAGCAGGATGTAAATAAAGGTGATACCTTTACTGCTGATATCTTCGTAAAAGATGCAAATGTTTCCGATTATGATGCATTGGTATTGCCAGGTGGTACAGTGAACGCTGATACTATTCGTGGTAACAAAGACGCTCATAAGGTTATCAATGCCATTAACGACGCAGGTAAACCATTAGCTGTGATTTGTCATGCACCTTGGGCACTTATCAACACGGGCATTGCTAAAGGCAAAACACTAACCGCCTATCATACGCTGCAAACCGATCTAGAAAATGCTGGTGCGACGTACGTCGATAAGACTGTACAAGTCGATGGCAATTTAATTACTTCACGTAATCCAGATGATATCAGTAATTTTGTCGATGCTATCGACAAAGCATTGTCTTAAATTTTGCTTTATTTATTGAAAGATGAAAAATTAAAAATTCTCAACTATTTATAATTACAATTAAAGATATAATTACAATTAAGGAAAATATTATGTCTAACTCTAACCCAAATGATACTGAACTTGAGCAACAACGTGCTGAATCGGCAACGGCCGCTCTTAAGAGTCAAACTGAAGACAACCATACTGAAAACAGCGAAGCAGCAGCAGACCGCATTGCTAGTAATGTAAAAGATGCTAAAGAAGACAAATAGTATCTTTGTGTGTCATTCAGCCTAGAATGGTACAGCTGCATTTGGCTTTAGCTTAGTAGCAATAATTATTTTAGTATTGGTAACTGTAAAATAGATATTTTGAAAAATAATAATGTAGGAGCTAACATGAGTAACTCAACAGATAATATGGATGCGCAAGAAAAAAAAATTCAGCAATTATCAGAAGACATTGATCCTGGTGAGGATGCTACTCCTGATAGTTTGGCAGAAGCCACCACAGCGTCACCACTTGACGATGACGAGCTAGGTGGCAATGCAACACAAGATGATATTAACAAATAAGCAAACATTGTCATCTGTTGATAAACTGTCCTCCCATTAAGGCCAGATCTAAATTTACAAGTTTTATGAAAAACTGCTGATAGTTCAGCAGTTTTTTGTTATAATTGCCCTCACATTTAAATCAGGTTTTGAATAATGTATGTTAGTTAGATCCACACCTTAACTAGGTGTTGACGTTGATAAATATAATGCATACGTTCAAACGTGTTAAATGGTCGTTATCTTTAACTGAATTTGTCGTACACTAGGTCAACTCTAGTAATGCAGGGTTGTCCTGAATGGCGCGCAAGTTATTTTATTTACTATTCTACTGCTTTTAATCTGACTCAAATTGTAGTCCGTTTTTAAAGTTTTTAGCATTGCCGGAGATATTTATGCTAACTAATACCGATCGTGAACAAATCATCGCTCAATACCAACGTGGCGAAAACGACACTGGCTCCCCAGAAGTTCAAGTAGCTTTGTTGAGCGCTCGTATCAACGATTTGCAGAATCATTTCAAAGAACATAAAGCTGACCATCATAGCCGTCGCGGTCTTATCCGTATGGTTAACACGCGTCGCAAATTGCTTGATTACCTAAAAGGTAAAGATCTTGGTCGCTACACCACTCTTATCAGTCAGTTAGGTCTACGTCGCTAATCTAACGACAATAATACGAGTGGGTGGTAAAACAAAGGACGCCATTATATGGCAGAATCTTAAAATTTTTGCTAACCGCTTGGAACTTGTTTGTTGTTATCGATAAAATAGATTTTTCTAAAAACGGTGTGGAATAGTTTCACGCCGTTTTTTTATGCTTATTCATTTTGAAAGCTATGTTTAGATAGCACCATTTGTCTAAAACACATCAATGTCGACAAACATCAGCTACCAAAAATAATGATAATGATGCTGATTGGGCGTTAAAATCAGTATTTCCTATCGATAACGGCTCTGTTCTGCAATTAATTGGTCAATGGCTATAAATCACTGTAAAATAATGCCTTGTGAGTTCGATAGTATATCTACTGAATATATAGCGACTACTGATAAAGTACTTGTCTCTTAGCTTACTGCGTAAATAGCTGATTCTTGAGAGCGTAGACATAGCCTGGACGGTCTTTAGCGCCGAAGTCTTTTGACTTAATGTCTGTTTGATAGTATTTATAGTAAAGCCAAAATTGAACGACCAAATATACATAATAGTACGATGTCTAGCACGAAAAGATATATGAAATAATTAGGTAAAGTTATTGGCATTGATTGAGATGATTTCTAATAGAGAGATTGTCAGTTAATGACCATATACACAGAATTTTAATGACAGATATCAGGTTTTTCAAAGCTGATATCACTTTTGTCAGTCAACATTAGGAAGATTATATGACAATGTTTAATACCATTAAGCGTGAATTTCAGTACGGCGATCAGCAGGTCGTTATCGAGACAGGCCGAATTGCCCGTCAAGCAAACTCTGTATTAGTACATATGGGTGGCGTGACCGTACTTGTCGCAGCAGTCGTAAAATCAGAAGCCAAAGAAGGTCAAAACTTCTTTCCATTGACCGTAAACTATCAAGAAAAAATGTACGCTGCGGGTAAAATCCCAGGTGCTTACGGCAAACGTGAAGGCCGTGCGAGCGAGTTTGAAACGCTGACCTCTCGCTTAATCGACCGTCCGATTCGTCCGTTATTTCCTGAAGGTTATGTAAACGAGATTCAAATTACTGCCACCGTCGTGTCATCAGACAAGACGCAGCACGCAGACATCGCCGCGATGATTGGTGCATCAGCGGCATTGGCAATCTCAGATGCGCCGTTTAACGGTCCTATCGCTGGCGCACGCGTTGGCTTTATCGATGGCGAATACGTGCTAAACCCAACGCTTGAGCAGCTAGAAACCAGTGACCTTGACCTTGTGGTTGCGGGCACCAAATCAGCAGTATTGATGGTTGAATCAGAAGCAGCAGAGCTGTCAGAAGACCAAATGTTAGGCGCAGTCTTGTACGGTCACGAGCAGCAACAAATCGTCATCGACAACATCGTTGCCCTTGCTGAAGAAGTGGGCACACAAAAGCAAGAATTCACCGCGCCTGCTGCCAATGCTGAGCTAGAGTCTGCGGTAAAAGAACAGTTCGGCGACAAAATCGCTGAAGCCTACACCATCACTGAAAAGCAAGAGCGTTACGCGGCCCTTGATGAGATTAAGCAAGCCATCATTGAGAGCCTAGCAGGTGATGCTGAAGCGGACGACTACAGTGACAAAGTGTCTGAGCTCAAAGACATCTATGAAGAACAAAAATACCGCACCGTGCGTGACAATATCTTGTCAGGTAAGCCGCGTATTGATGGTCGTGATCTTGAGACGGTTCGTGCACTTGACGTACAAGTGGGTGTTCTACCATATACACATGGTTCAGCACTGTTTACCCGCGGTGAGACGCAAGCATTGGTGACAACCACGCTTGGTAACACCCGTGATGTCAATATGATTGACTCACTAGGTGGCACGATTCGCGACCATTTCATGCTGCATTACAACTTCCCACACTTTTCAGTAGGTGAGACGGGTCGTGAAGGCGCGCCAAAGCGTCGTGAAATCGGCCATGGTCGCCTTGCACGCCGCGGTGTACAAGCGATGCTTCCAGATAGCGAACGCTTCCCATACGTCATCCGTGTGGTATCAGAAATCACTGAATCAAACGGTTCATCTTCTATGGCGTCTGTTTGCGGTGCAAGCTTGGCGTTGATGGATGCAGGCGTACCATTAAAAGCACCAGTTGCTGGTATCGCGATGGGTCTGGTTAAAGAAGGCGAGCGTTTTGCTGTCTTGTCAGATATCTTAGGTGACGAAGATCATCTAGGTGATATGGACTTTAAAGTAGCCGGTTCTAAAAACGGTATCACTGCACTACAGATGGATATCAAGATTGAAGGTATTACCCCTGACATCATGGAGCAAGCGCTTAAGCAAGCCCACGCTGGTCGTATCCATATCTTGGACGCAATGAACCAAGTATTGCCTGAGAGCCGTACTGAAATCAACGCTCATGCACCAAACTATGCCGTTATCGAAATCAACCCAGACAAAATTCGTGACGTTATCGGTAAAGGCGGCGCAACTATCCGTCAGCTAACCGAAGAGACTGGTGCGGTTATCGATATCGATGACGCTGGTACGATTCGTATCTTTGGTGAAAACAAAGCAGCGACTAAAGCCGCTATCGGTAAAATCGAAGCAATAACTGCTGAAGTTGAAGTTGGCAAAACTTATGAAGGTACGGTTGCTCGTATCGTCGACTTTGGTGCGTTTGTTAACCTATTACCAAACACTGATGGCCTAGTGCACATCTCACAAATCGCAGAAGAGCGCGTAGAAAATGTATCTGATTATCTGAAAGAAGGTCAGGTCGTTAAAGTGCTTGTGCAAGACGTTGATAACCGCGGCCGTATCAAACTGACGATGAAAGGTGTTGAGCAGAACTAAGGCTCAGTATTTGATGTAGTTTGATTCATAAAAACCGCCTTGGGATGCTCTTATGAGTGCCCAAGGCGGTTTTTTTATGGGCGCAAAAAAATGATGACTGGCTAGAGAGCCATTTATAAATCAATGCTTTTGGGCATATGTATATCGATACGCAGTTTTGGTAGGTCTTGTAAATACGTGGTCAATAATGGCAACGTATCAGTCTGCCAATCTAGAGGTAGCGAATTTATACTCCCATTTTTATTAGATATAGGATCGCGAGGATTATCGGAGATAAGCGGACGAGCGAGTAGCGCAACCCTACGGATACCCTGATAGCGTATGAGCGGAATTAATTTCTGCTGTAGGTCAATCAAAGCCGCGATGAGCCAACGCGACCGCGCAGGATGGTATGGGTGGTTTGATACAGCAAGGTTGGCGATATAACTTGGTTGATTGCCGTTACTACTGATGCCAAGACCAGATTGCTCACGTGTGCGCTTATACAGTAAGCAGCTGCCAACACTCAGACTGCCATCACGGCACACGCTATGATAATGATGATAGTTATCAGGAAACAATGTTTTGGCTCGCGTGAGCACAGGGTCTAGAATGACACCAGCGTTATTGACAGGTAAAACAAGCAGCTGTGCATTGCTATTTAAAATAGAGGCATGCGTAAGTTGCAGAATCGCCATTATAGACCTCTTTGTGAAAATCCTACGTTTATTGTGTCTCTGTACTAGTAGAGCTATCCGCTTCTAATTGTGCTATTTGCTGTTCAAGTAGAGCGATTTGTTCTGCTTTCATATCGGTTAGCTGTTTATTCATTGCCAATTGCTCAGCAGCCAACTTTTCTTGTTCAGCTAAGCGTTTACGTTCATCTTCTAAACGATCAATTTCTTCTTTGGCTAAGCTGTCCGTCTTTGGCAGCGGTGCATTTAAGATAGCTTTAGGGTTTCGCGTTTCAACACCCTTATTGTCGTCTGCACTGGCGCTTTCATCAGTGAAACTGCTGTCAGTGAGTACAGTGTCAGGCTCATCAGTTATGATGTGTGGAGTCGAAGCCGCTTGAGCAGCCTCGGTTTGCTTATTCATCGTAGTTGATTGAATGATAGGTGAAACCACTTCTGGCTCGGGTTTTACCCAAAGTAAGTAACCAACAGCAATGAGTATCACCGCAAAAATAAGGATAATCCAAACTCGTCGGCCAGCTGTCGCAGATGTTGCCCTAGAAGGCTTGGTCGATAAAGGGCGCATTTTTTTACGGTTCATATTATGATCGATTTGTGTCAAGAATATAAGTAGACCTACTATAGCAAACTCAAAATAAAAAGCCTATCTATTGATAGATAGGCTTAAGTCAGTATGAAATAGTGAGTTGCTTAGGTGGTAGTCTAGAAACAACACTGGATAACTAGGGTTTGAACTTGACTGTACCACTGGTGCCTGTTGTCATGGCATCGCGAGCAAGCTGATCCTCAAGATGGTTTTTGGCGCTGATGGCATCAGGGTCAGGGCGATGTTCCGAATGTCCGCATTTTGTGCATTCGATGTATTCATCTGGCGCTGGCGTAACAATATTTATCTGTACCACAGCATCCATCTCCTGGCATTTTGGACAGCGCACTCCTGCTAAAAATCGACGTTTAGGGCTTGATGACTGATAGCGCATTTAGATAGCCTCGCGTGTTGTTTGAGCATTTGCAGCATCAGTGTTTTTTGCATCAGTGAAACCGTTATGGCGTAGCAAGGCATCTATGTTCGCACTACGGCCACGGAAGTTTTCGAAATTGGTTTTGGCTGGAAAACTGCCTCCAACAGACAGGATCGACTCACG
Source organism: Psychrobacter sp. UBA2514 (assembly GCF_002341255.1). Taxonomy (NCBI): domain Bacteria; kingdom Pseudomonadati; phylum Pseudomonadota; class Gammaproteobacteria; order Moraxellales; family Moraxellaceae; genus Psychrobacter; species Psychrobacter sp. UBA2514. Next base: position 53,913 of record NZ_DDNS01000012.1, on the reverse strand, counting down.
AAAAGCTTTACCCGTTGCTGGGTTAAAAATACCGTCTTCTTCAAACTTACTAAACGCGTCAGCTGATAGCAGCTCAGCCCATTTATACGAGTAATAACCTGCAGCATAGCCACCTGCGAATATATGGCTGAAGCCATTGGCAAAGCGGTTATAGTCAGGTGTTTGCATGATAGCGATATCGCTACGCACGGCATTTAAAGTCGCTAAGATACCCTCATAATTAAGTGCTGGTGTATGGGCATGAATCAGCAAATCAAACAGCGCAAACTCAATCTGGCGCAGCGTTTGTAGGCCGCTTTGGAAGTTTTTGACAGCCAATAGTGCATCAAGTTTGTCTTTAGGCAATGGCTCGCCAGTGTCGACATGACTGCTAATAAGGGCAATGCCTTCAGCATCCCAAGCCCAGTTTTCCATAAACTGACTAGGAAGCTCGACGGCATCCCATTCGACGCCATTGACACCCGCGACATCACCGACCGTCACTTGAGTTAACAAATGATGTAAGCCGTGACCAAATTCGTGGAATAAGGTCAGCACCTCTTCATGGGTCAATAAGCTTGGCTTGCCATCAAGTGCGGGCGTAAAATTGCCAACCATGAAGCAAACAGGTAGCTGCTGATGGTTTTGTTCCTCGTAACTGTAACGAGATTGAAAACCACTCATCCAAGCACCGCCGCGCTTGCCGCTACGAGCAAACAAATCAAAATAAAATCCGCCAATCAATTGATCATCAGCATCAAACAGTTGGTAAAAACGTACGTCATCGTGCCAGCGTGATACAGAATGATCATCTGCACCCTCATAGCTTTGCTCTTGTACTGTAATACCATATAGACGTTCGACAATGGCAAACAAACCGCTCGTCACTTTTGGCAGTGGGAAATAAGGACGAATCTCTTCTTGTGACAAGCTAAATTCACTTTGTTTTACTTTCTCAGCGATGTAGGCGCTATCCCAAGGTTGCAATTTATCAATGCCATAATCCTGCGCATACCTCTGTAACTGTGCTAAATCTTTCTGCGCGGCTGGGGTCGCTTGAGTGGCCAAGTCACGCAGGAACGTTTCTACCTCTGAGACACTGTCTGCCATCTTAGTCGATAGGGATACTTCAGCATAATTATCAAAGCCTAATAACTTGGCCTTTTGTTCACGTAAGGTGAGAATTTTGCTCATGATGTCAGCATTGTTTAATGACTCACCTTTAGCATTGGTATGCGTATCAAATTCAGAGGCGCGCGTGACATAAGCGCGATACAGCGTTTCCCGTAAGCTGCGATCATCAGCGTGGGTCATAACCGCTAGATATACAGGAATGTTCAAGCTTGCGACATAATAAGGCGTCGGAAGCGCGTCTATATCTGTTTGACTCAGGGTGCCATTAGCAAGCTCACGCGTTTTGTACTGTGCACCTGCATCTGCCAATAGCGCCAAACCGCTCTCTGTTAAGCCTTTTAGCTGACTTTCTTCTAAAGGCAATGCAAAGGCTTGGGTTGCATCCAAGATATGATCTGAGAATGTTGCAGATAAGGTTGATAGCTCGCTTTGGATCGCGGCAAACTGCTCTTGCTCAGCTTGAGGCAAGGCGACCCCTGATAACTCAAAGCTACGTAGTGCCAGCTCGATCGCCCGCGCACGTGCCGGCTCAAGTGCCGCAAAAAACTCGTTATCATCGGCGATCGTTTGATAGCGGGTAAAAAGTGGCTGATGTTGACCAACCCGCGTCCCGTAAGCCGATAACTTGGGCAGTAGCTCGTGATGGACATGACGAATCTCATCGTTACTCATCACGCCATTGAGATGAGACAAGATTCCCCAGCTACGATCCAGCGCTAGATTGATATGATCAAACTGCATCACATCTGCCAGTGCTTGCTCAGCGCTTAATTTTGCAATGCCAGTACTATTGTCAGCCCCCGCCGTCAAGTTATCTAAGAAACTATTGGCATCGTCGATAGCATTGATGACTTGGGTTTGTAATGTACTTGGCGCAGCATTGGTAAAATCAACAAGGCGCAAATCTGAAGAAGGAAGAGACATAAAGGTATCCGATATTAATGATTATTATGAAAGAAACATTGGGCAAACGTAGCTTTTAAATCGCGCTTGATACGATCTAACTTTGCGATGTACTACGACTCGCGCCATTTAAAATTTATATTTAGTTATATAAAAGATGGGTTCATTTAGTCAAAATACAACCTGAGTACTTATAAACTAAGAGTGAATGCTTAAACTAAAAGTGAATGCTCAAAGGAAACGACAAATAATATAGTAAGTTGAGATGTTAGAAATCTTTAACAATACAGAGTGCTCTACTTACAAAGTGCTATCATTTGCTTGCAAATTAACCCTATAGCGAGCTTAGGGTAGCTGATAGCATCAAGATAAAGGAATTTAAAAATTGTACGCCGATCAGGCGTACAGATAGACAATGGACAAAAAATATTGATGAATTGACAGAATAATTCGTTGTTTACCGACAATGATTAGAGCTGCTATTAATAATAAATAAGGCAAGATGCCCTGACATTGTACTCATAAAAGAATGTATAAAATCGACAGTAAATGATAATAAAACAAGGAGCAATATATGAAAGCGACTCTTAAAAGCTTACGTGAAACCAAAGCCAATCCAGCGGTAAGTATCTTTGTTAAGACCCACCGCGCGCATCCAGCTAACGAGCAAGATCCTATCGCTCTAAAAAATCAGTTGAAAGTTGTCGAAGACCGCCTAAATAAAGAATATGATAAGAGCACAGCGACGACTATTTTAGATAATATTCATGCAAAGACCAAAGAATTAAATCATAACTATAATCTTGATACTTTAGCGATATTTGCTAGTACAGATGATGTGCAAATCGTCCGTATGCCAATCGATACGACCGAGCGCGTTGTCATATCAGACAGCTTTGCCACTCGTGATTTGGTGCGTGATATGGCCAGTGCGGTACATTACTACACGGTTGTCCTAACCCGCGATAATTCTCGTCTGATTGAAGCATCAAATGATCGCGTCATTAGAGAGTTTGATAAAGATGACGACATACAAAACAACATGGAAAATATCCAGTTTCCTGTTGAAAATAACGGGCTGTATACCACAGGTGACGGTGGGTCAGATCGTTCATCAAATAATGAAAGCAGCCACTTAAAAGAATACTTTAATCAAGTCGATAAAAGCGTACAAGAGCTATGGGGTGAGCACAAAATGCCACTCGTGATCGTTGGTGACGCCAAAAACATCGGTTACTATAAAGAAGTCTGCGACCGTCCAGACAACATCATTGCTACCGTGTCAAATGTTACTAATTTAGAAGATGGCAGCGCTCAGCATATCGTTGATAGTGTACAAGAAGCGGTAGAAGAATACCGTACATCATTACATCATGCTGCTTTGGGCGAAATCGATAAAGCCCGCGGTGCGAATATGCTGCAGACTGATCTGCAGGAAGTATACCGTAGCGCTTTCCAAGGCGCTGGCGAGACCCTTTATGTACGTCGTGGCTATATCCAATCTGCCAAAATTGATGAAAAAGCGCAAACTCTAAGCCTTGTAAGCGACGCTAGCGCAGAAGGCGTGACTGATGATGCGATCGGTGAAATCATCGAGCATGTCATCCATAATGGTGGTAAAGCTGTATTTATGCCACAAGATATCATGGGTGAAGATCAACCAATCGCGTTGGTTATTCGTTACTAATTTAACGATGATCTAACAATAACACCTACGTGCGATATTCATTTATGAATTGGCCATCAATAATGCATAGGTGTAATATGAGAGCATTGGTTCGATATGAGCCAGTGCTCTTTTTATTTCTTTCATTACTATCACTCTGGGTGTTATCGTAGCTGAGCTATTGATTTTTACTCCATAAATATTGAGCGTACAATTAACCAAATTATGACTACCACCTCTTTTGTTTTGACCAGCTACAACATTCATAAAGGCATGTCACCACTAAACCGTCAGGTGAAAATGCAAGGTATTGCTCAAGCGTTAGAAGCGGTGGGCTCCGACATCTTATGTTTGCAAGAGGTGCAAGGGCAAAACCTTAAACGCAATATGCAATATAACGAATATCCCAATCAGTCTCAGCATGAATGGTTTGGCGAATTTTTGGATTTAGAAAATAGCTATGGCAAAAACTCAGAATACGAGAATGGTCATCACGGCAATGCCGTATTAAGCCGGTTCCCATTAGACCCAAAGCACAATGTCAATATTACGGTCAATCGGCTAGAGCAGCGCGGCGTCCTGCATTGTGAAGTGCAGCCTATCGGTTGGGACAGACCAGTTGTTGTACTGTGCGCGCATCTAAATCTGTTTGAGCGTGACCGTATCAAGCAATATCAGGCCATCAGCGATTATGTAAGAAATGAGATTGCACCTGATCAACCGCTCATCTTGGCAGGCGATTTTAACGATTGGAAAAAGATGTCTTGCGACAAACTGGCTACCGAGCTTGGTATGATAGAAGCATTTAGACATTGTCATGGCAAATTGCTACCGACATTCCCAGCAAAACTGCCAGTGCTCAGTTTAGATCGTATCTATCTGCGTAATTTGGTTGTCAAAGACGCATGGGTACATGGTGGGAAGCCGTGGTCATCATTGTCGGATCATTTGCCGATTAGTGCAGAACTGATGCTGCCTTAATACTTTCTTAATACTTGGTGGTGATGTGCTCGGATGCACTGCCTTGATAATCTATCGAGACTAAAACATCTTTTTAGCAAAAATACTATCGACTAAAATTGCCCCTTATGAAATAGTCATCTAACTTGCAATAAATAGTAAGCACTAACTAATAAACAAAATATAAGGATATATCACTATGGCAACGCCATCTACTAACGACAATAACCAACAACCTCAACTCCCCAATACCCAGCACGCTGCCCTGATATGTGAATTCGGTGAACCAGAAGTAATGATATATCAGGATGGTGTCGACATCCCTGAATTACAGGACGATCAGGTATTGGTCAAAGTCGCCTATGCCGGTATCAACCCTGTCGATTATAAAACCCGCCAAGGCAAAGGGTGGGGCGCAGAAAATATCCAAAAACAAAAATTCGACAATAACCAGCCTGCTATTTTAGGGTTTGACGTATCAGGTACAGTGGTTGATAGCAACAGCGATGAGTTCGTTATTGGAGATCGCGTTGCCGCCTTGACCTTTACTGGTGGTTGCTATGCGCAGTACGTGGCGGTAGACACCAAAATGCTTGCCAAAGTGCCAGAGAGTGTGACATTAGAGCAGGCAGGGGCATTGCCGTGCATTGGGCAAACAGCGCTACAGTTTGTGGAATTTGCAGATATCAAAGAGGGTGAGCATGTCGTAATCAATGCACCAGCAGGCGGCGTCGGTCACTTATTAATACAGCTATTAATGGACAAAGTAAGCCGTGATGATATTAAGGTCACAGTTATTTGCTCACCAGAAAAATATGCCAAGCTCGGTGAGCTTATCGATACTGACAAGCTGGCAGGCTGGATTGATTATACCAAAGACGAAGCGTTCCCTGACTTGCAAGCCGACGTACTACTTGACTTAGTTGGCGATGATGCTGGCGTGCGCGCCCTGAGTGTGCTCAAATCGGGCGCGCGCGTGAATGTGTTGCCAACCATTTGGGTGGATAAACTCAAAGAAGCAGGCGAGCAAAAAAGCTTAGCAGTATCAGGGTATAAAGCGCAGCGTAGTGGTAATGATATGGCGCGTGTTTTACAGCTCGTTGCTGATGGTCAATTAACCTTAAAAATCCAAAAAATCTATCCTTTATCAGAAGTGGTAGCCGCGCACCATGAGCTACAAAAGGGTGATGCCTTTGGCAAGATTGTCCTTGCTGCTTCTGAATAAGAGGCGCTAACCAGTTTTTTAAAAATCATAGGGTCCTTTACGTACTTCATAAAACTCTACAAGAATGGTGTCTCTGACAACACAACAGGCCTACTCTCTAATGTTGTCTGCTGTGGGATAGTGAGAGACACGCTGATAAATGAAGTAATAACAAAGGATGTTCTATGACTATGAATAAAGACATTGAAAATAAAGATACAGAGAATAAAAAACAGACGAAAAAGTCATGGATCATGTCGCCTATGAAGCGCAAGTGCGTGAAGAAATAGAAGCATGGAAAAACCCTGATAAAGGTGTTTTGGACAAAGCTTTTGCGGTCCTTAATACGCCTATTGTCGCGGCAGGTGATGCATTAATGGATGTGCCGCAATTCGGCGATGCCTTAAAAAAAGCAACTGAGCAAACCATTAGTACTTTGAGTAATGCCGCCAATTGGACATTGAACACTCAAGGCGTTATCGAGAGCTATCAAGAGGAGCCTGATATTAAAGGCTCATCAATCAAGACGCTTTCTGATATCAAACATCTACCAATTGCGGTTGTCGATAAACAAGTCAAGCTGCTCAAAAGTAAATATGTCGCGCTAACCAGTGCGCAAGGCGTGACGACAGGGGTGGTTGGCTGGGTAGGTATTCCTGCCGACGTCGTTGGTCTTATCTCTACCAATCTACGCGCTATCGGAGAGTATGCGACTTACTATGGCTTTGACATGAATGATAAAGGCGAACAGTTGTTTGCCATGTCTTTGTTGGCGGTGGCTACTCCTGCCTCTGCTGAAGCGCGCAAAGCATTCATGCGGTGGGTGCAGTAGTGGCAGGCGGTGTTAATGCCAACTATACGGCCAATGTCTGTGAAGCGGCGTATCAATGCTACCGTGAACGTTTTTTAGATCGCATTGCATAGGTAATCGTTTACTCAACCTGACCATGGCAGTTTTAGTTTGCAAGCATTTGACGAAAGGTTAGGCTAATCCGTCCAGTATCGACTGTTTTTGTTTTCGTGATTGTATGCTTCCAAAAGCGCTGTGTCTCCCCATGCATGACAATTAATTGTCCAGACTCAAGATAAAGCGCGACTTTTTCTTGAGTTTTTTTGTGCTTAAAAACAAATTTGCGGGTGGCACCAAGGGAGAGAGATGCAATGATTGGTTGATGACCGAGCTCTTTTTCATCATCGGCATGATAGCCCATGCCATCAGTGCCAGTTGGATAATAGTTGAGCAAGCAGGTGTTGAAATGTGCTGCAATACCGATGTCTGCCAACGCTTTTTCTACATATTGTTTCACATGGAACACTATATCTGACCATGGTATTGTCTGTCGCGTGTGCCCTGAATACTGGTAATCTGCATCCGTGTCTCCCATCCAGACAATTTGGCGAGTCGTCACATGAGTTTTACCAAATAACGTCACTATATCCGATTGCCAAGGCAACCCATTTAGCAACGTATTATAGAGGACATTGGCATCGTTTATGACTATGCCTAGATCGTTTACATTACCATCATAGGGCAATATATTATCTGTGGGTGCGGACGCAAAAAGGTCAGTCATAGATTAATAGTTATCTCTCATTATTTGCTGCGTTGATAGTGCTCTTGAATGATCTGAGCACACAGTTTGGGCGCTTCCATTGGCAGCAGGTGACCATAGTCTAGCAATGAGATGATGCTGCTATCAGGCACAAATTTTTGCCATTGTTGTCGTACCTTATCATTGATGAATAAAGTAGGCTTACCGGTAATCAGCGTATAGGGGCAGCGTAGTTTTTTGAGCGCGGCATCGATATGAGGGGCGCCAAAATAGTTGGCCAGCTCTTGCTCTGGAGCAAACATCAAGCTGTAACTTCCATTTGGATTTTTGCTCAAGCTCTGTTCGGCAAATATCTGCAAGTGTTCATCACTGATGCGTCTATAAGCACGCTGCGCACGCAAGTTGTCATAATAAGCATCGACACTTGGCCACGTAGATTGCCGATTTACTGTGCTTTTGAAAGGCTCACGACTCAGCAGGATAGAGCGCGGTAACAGATTATACAAAATAGCTTGGTTTTTGGTGAATGTGACAGGCTCTATCAGATATAGCTGCGAAAATAGCTCTGGACGTTTGGCTGCTGCCATGGCTGTGGCGGTTGCGCCTTGTGAATGTCCGATACCGACGACAGGCTTATCTTGTGTTTTTTCTAAAAACTCAATAAGCAGGTCAGCATCTTGCTCACGCGTTAGACGACGGCTGTGCGGTTTGTCATACCAATAGCCACGCAGGGCAAGTGAGCTGATATCAAACTCAGTTGCCAGCTCATTTAGCAATGGCGTATAGGTACCAACGGTGAAACTATTACCACCATAAAAATGCGCGGGTGTGCGGCGATGGTTATCTGTTTGAACTGACTGATTGAGCTGGCTAAGATGATAGTAACGTGCTTTTTTACCATCAAGATTGATGCTGTTTGTAAATGCTTCCATAAAATAAACACTTCCTTGTGATTTATTTTGATGGGTCTTAGTTGTCTTCACCTAAGAAACCACCGCTTTGACGTTGCCATAATTTAGCATAGACGCCATCGCGTGCGAGCAGCGCCTCGTGACTGCCTTGTTCAATAATACGCCCTTTGTCCATCACTACTAGTCGATCCAGTGCCGCAATGGTTGATAAACGGTGGGCAATGGCAATCACGGTTTTGCCAGTCATCATGTCGTTTAAGCTTTCAGTAATAGCAAATTCGATTTCAGAGTCAAGGGCACTCGTGGCTTCATCAAGCAGCAAAATTGGTGCGTTTTTCAGCATTACGCGGGAGATGGCAATACGCTGGCGCTGACCACCTGAGAGTTTGACGCCGCGCTCACCGACCTGAGTATCAAGGCCGGTGTTGCCTTTGTCATCGCTTAAGTCTTTGATAAAGTCCCATGCTTGGGCTTGCTTAGTGGCTTCAATAATTTCAGCATCGGTGGCATCTGGACGACCATAAGCAATGTTTTCACGGATGGTACGATGCAATAACGAGGTGTCTTGGGTCACCATGCCAATTTGCTGGCGCAGTGACTCTTGAGTGACTTCATCAATTGCCTGTCCATCAATAAAGATTTTGCCACTATCGACATCAAAGAAGCGTAGTAGTAAATTCACCAAGGTTGATTTGCCTGCCCCAGAGCGTCCGACCAGACCGATTTTTTCACCTGGTTTGATGTCCAAATAAAAGTCATCTAGCAGCTTCACACGGTTGCTCGCCAGTGCGGTACCTGCAGTGTGCGCCTCATCGACGCGCGCGCCTTCATCATCGGCAGCGCTCATATCCTCTTCGTAACCAAAATCAATATGATCAAAGACAATACGACCATCAGTGACCGTTAGTGTTTGCGAATTAGGCTTATCGACGATTTTTTGCGGGGCTGATAGAGTACGCATACCATCTTGTACCGTACCAATACTCTCAAACAAACTGGTAGTCTGCCACATAATCCAGTGGGTCAAACCGTTTAAGCGCAGTGCCATAGCAGTCGCTGCGGCAATCGCACCAACACCCACATCACCTTGTTGCCACAAATATACACCGATAGCTGCAGTCGAGCCAATCAGAGTCACACTGATGGCATGGTTGACGACCTCAAGATAGCTGACCCAGCGCATCTGTGCGTGTACCGTACCCAAAAACTGATTCATCGCGTATTTGGCATAACCCAATTCGCGCTGCGAGTGGCTAAACAGCTTGACGGTCATGATATTGGCATAAGCATCGGTGATGCGTCCTGTCATCAACGCACGGGCATCCGCTTGGACAATGGCCGTACGTTTGAGGCGCGGAATAAAGTACCACATGGAAAGCCCAAACAGTACAAACCAAACCGCAAATGGAATGAGCAGCAAGCTGTCCAGATTAAATAAAATCACCCCAGTAGTGACAAAATACACCACCACATACATCATCATATCGGTGATGGTCATCACTGTATCACGCACGGCCAATGCCGTTTGCATCACCTTTGCTGAGACACGTCCTGAAAACTCATCTTGATAAAACTGCATCGACTGCCCAAGCATTCGGCGGTGAAAACGCCAGCGCATCTGCATCGGAAACACGCCTTGGATCACTTGAAAATGTACCAATGACGATAAGCCAATCCAAAATGGGCTGAGGATTAAGACAGCAAACATCAGCAGTAGCATGTCGCTTTTTTCTGCCCACAGTGTCTGCGGGGTATAAGCACCCAGCCAATCCACCAAGTTACCAATCCATGCAAACAACATGGCCTCATAGACCCCAACACCTGCGGAGAGGATCATAAATAAGAACAGCCAGCCACGCAAACCATGAGTACAGGCCCACAAAAACTTCAATAACCCCTTACGAGGCAATGGCATGGGCGTTTCTGGGAAGGCAGGAAGACGGGATTCAAAAAAACGAAAGAGAGCGTTCATAGGCGGCAATAATACGTCAAAACAGAACGGTTTTGAGTCGTTACTTATGTTAATAAAATAGCAGGGTATTTTATCAAAACTTGGCAATCAGGCGTGCAGTAAATTGTAATTTATCCATGCATAGTGCTTTTGGTTGATACGTTATTGCCAATAACGCGCATGGAAATACGGATAAATAGATTGCTGTCAAAAATATATTTTGCTACCTTCTAGACCGCAACTGGCTTAGTTGATCGAATGATGAGCGTTGTAATCATATTTTTTAATGAAATCAGTCAAATACAAAGCGGCTTACTTGATGCTGCGCCACCAGTGTATGGATAATAAATACCCAGTACTAGGGTTCAAAAGGTAGGCCTTAATGATGTATCTAACCATTGCGGTGCTGTGTAGCGTCGCTGTTTCAGTGCTTTTAAAAATACTACGCCAAAAGAAAATGGATATTCGTCAGACCATTGTCGCAGGTTATCCCGTCGCTTTTTTACTGACTTGGCTTTTATTGAAGCCTGATGTCGGCGCCATACATGCGCTAGACAGTGCTTGGGGCATCATCATCGCGCTTGGGATCTTGCTACCGGCCGTGTTTATCATTCTTGGACGTGCTATTGAGGCGGTGGGAATGGTGGCAACGGATGCCTCCCAGCGCCTATCATTGATTATTCCGATCATTGCCGCTTTTTTGCTATTTGGTGAGGTGCTGACAGATACGCGTGTGCTGGGATTGGTACTTGGCTTTTTGGCACTAGGAGCACTGGTTTATCGACCACAGCAGACAGATACCCCTAAGCAAACAAAATACACACCGCTGTGGTTATTCGGTGTATGGGCGGGTTACGGCATCATCGATATCTTGTTTAAGCAGGTTGCCAAGCAGGGTACTGCTTTTCCGTTGACACTGTTTGTGAGTTTTGGCGTCGCAGGGTTATTATTACTCGTCTATTTGCTCGTCACTCGGGTGCGCTGGCAGGCAGACGCCCTTGTCGCTGGATTGCTACTTGGCGCGCTCAACATGGGTAATATTTACGCTTATGTCAGAGCCCATCAAGTGCTCTCCGATTCACCTAGTATTGTGTTTACGGGGATGAACGTGGGTGTCATCGCAGTCGCCACATTGATCGGAGTGGGCGTGTTTAAAGAACGACTCAATCGCATCAATTTGGTGGGGCTGCTACTCGCAGTATACTGTGTGGGCGTCTTATTTTTGGCGTGAGATATGTTGTCCAAAGAAGAATTCAGTAGAGTTTTTAGTGATGTTGTCACGTTTTCTATATAGGCATACTTATCATCCTATGATAAGGTCATCTACAAATAGCAGACCTTATATAGGTGATAGAAAGCTTGATTTATAATGTTTAATTTCACTCAATAAAAATAGGATGTACTTTCAATGGAATACGACAATCAGTTACAGCGCATAAAAGACGGTTCAGGGTTTATCGCTGCGCTCGACCAAAGTGGCGGCAGCACACCAAAGGCTTTAGAGAATTACGGCATCAGCGGCGATGAGTATGAGAATGATGAGGCCATGTTTGATTTGGTGCATGAGATGCGTGCCCGTATCATGACGTGCGACTGTTTTGACAATGAGCGTGTGCTTGGTGCGATCTTATTTGAAGATACCATGGAGCGCGACGTCAATGGTAAGTCGACCGCCAACTATTTGTGGGAAGACAAGCAAATCGTTCCATTCTTGAAGGTAGATAAAGGTTTGGCGGAGCAGATGAGCGGCGTCCAAGTCATGAAGCCGATGCCTAATCTAGACCTGTTGCTAGATAAAGCCAAGAACTATCCAGTATTTGGTACCAAGATGCGCTCAGTCATTTATGAGCCAAATGTCGATGGTATTGAGCTCGTTGTACAGCAGCAGTTTGATGTGGCCAAGCAAATCATCTCAAAAGGCTTGATGCCAATCGTTGAACCAGAGGTTAATATTGATAGTGCCCAAAAACATGATTGCGAAGTGCTATTAAAAGCCAATATTTTGCGTAATCTGGAACGCTTAAATGACGAACAGCAAGTAATGCTCAAGCTGACATTGCCTGAGGAAGCAGGATTTTATCAGGAACTGGTTGACCATCCAAAAGTGCTCAAAGCCGTGGCGCTATCTGGTGGTTATAGCCGCACTGATGCGTGCGCGAAGCTCAAACAAAACCCCGGTATGATTGCCAGCTTCTCGCGCGCCTTTACCGAAGGGTTGAGTAAGCAGCAAAGCGATGAAGAGTTTGCCGATACCATTAATACGTCGATTGAGGAGATTTATCAGGCGTCGAAGGTTTGATATTACTAAATACATAAACTAAAAAAGCCCAAACCTGATAGTCAGGTTTGGGCTTTTTTATTATAGTAAAAAGCTTATACCTCTTTGTATAACTGGCGTCCTTCCTTGTTGTATTTTTCCATCATCTCAGCCATGCCTTGACGGACTTCTTCAGCACTGGCTTCGCCTACTTGTCCGACCAGTTCTGTATCGACTTTTTTGATCAAATGATCATCATCGCTTAAGTCGCCTGATTGCGGCGTTACCTTTTTATTGGCGGCATCTTTGTCCAGTCCTGCTGCATACTCACGCACGTTTTGCGTGATTTTCATGGAGCAAAACTTCGGACCACACATAGAGCAAAAGTGTGCCGACTTGTGCGCATCTTTTGGCAACGTTTCATCGTGATATTCGCGCGCGGTATCAGGGTCGAGCGCCAAATTGAACTGATCATCCCAGCGGAATTCAAAGCGCGCTTTGGATAGCGCATTATCACGCGCCTGTGCACCAGGGTGACCTTTGGCAAGGTCGGCGGCGTGTGCAGCGATTTTATAGGTAATAATGCCGTCTTTGACGTCTTTTTTGTTTGGTAGACCCAAGTGCTCTTTTGGTGTGACATAGCATAGCATCGCGGTACCAAACCAGCCAATCATCGCCGCACCAATCGCACTGGTGATATGGTCATAACCTGGGGCGATGTCAGTCGTTAATGGGCCCAAGGTATAGAAAGGCGCGTCCGCACACAGCTCAAGCTGCAAGTCCATGTTTTCTTTGATACGGTTCATCGCCACGTGTCCAGGGCCTTCAATCATCACCTGTACGTCGTGCTCCCATGCCACTTTGGTCAATTCTCCAAGGGTGCGTAGCTCACCGAACTGCGCTTCATCATTGGCATCTTGCAAGCAGCCGGGGCGTAGGCCATCACCTAGACTGAACGCCACATCGTATTGCTTCATAATCTCGCAGATATCTTCAAAATGCGTGTATAAAAAGCTCTCTTTGTGATGCGCCAGACACCACTGCGCCATGATAGAGCCACCGCGTGAGACGATACCTGTCAAACGCTTTGCGGTGAGCGGTACATAGCGGAGCAGGACGCCTGCGTGAATGGTAAAGTAATCCACACCTTGCTCGGCTTGCTCGATCAAGGTATCACGGAATATCTCCCACGTCAGATCTTCAGCGACGCCATCGACTTTTTCTAAGGCTTGATAAATCGGTACGGTACCAATCGGCACAGGCGAGTTACGGATTAGCCATTCGCGGGTTTCGTGAATGTGATTGCCCGTCGATAAATCCATGATGGTATCCGCGCCCCAACGCGTGGCCCACGTCATTTTGGAGACTTCTTCATCGATCGATGAGCCGAGCGCTGAGTTGCCGATATTGGCATTGATTTTTACCAAAAAGTTACGCCCGATAATCATTGGCTCAGATTCAGGGTGGTTGATGTTGTTGGGGATAATTGCGCGTCCAGCGGCTACTTCATCACGGACAAACTCAGGGGTGATAATTTTGGGCATATTGGCACCGAAGCTCTCACCCTCATGTTGACGCATGTCAGTCAGTTCATGCTGCTTTTGCGTCTCACGTATCGCAATATATTCCATCTCAGGGGTAATGATGCCGCGACGCGCGTAGTAAATCTGCGTGACGTTTTTCCCTGCTTTGGCACGGCGCGGTTTGTCAATATGAGCAAACCTGAGGTTGGCAGTACTGATGTCACGAGCACGCGCTTGCCCGTACGAGCTAGATAGACCGCTTAGTTGCTCGGTATCACCGCGCTCAGCGATCCAGTTTTCACGCAGTTTGGGTAGACCGCGGGTCAGATCAATCTCGACATTGGGGTCAGTGTACACACCTGAAGTATCGTACACATAAAAAGGCGGATTGTGCTCGCCATCCTTATCACCCGTACCGCCAACTGGCGTATCCGTTAAGCTGATTTCACGCATCGGTACTTGAATATCAGGCCGTGAGCCTTCGATATAGACTTTGCGCGAGGCGGGTAGGATACGGTGTAAGTCGCGCGCGTCTTCTTCAAAGCGTGCATCACTGGCGGCGCGGTGGGCAGGCGTTTTTAGTGCGTCGGCTTTTTTATCGGCTTTGGTGTCTGATACGAGAGGTATGTTATCGGCTGGGTTGTGCGTTTGGACTTGTGATGCCGCTGAGGCACTGTCAAAAGAGCTGCTGTTTGAAATAGTCATATGCTGTCCTAGCGTGTTGGTTTTTGAATAAAAGCAACACCGCCAGTAGCTGCGGGGCAAACACTCGTCATTCAGACAAATTTATATTATCAACACCTAACAGCGAGCAAAGAAGTTGTCGCGGTTAATGGTCATCAAATAGTGGACGCCCCTTTCTATCTTCTCTCGTTATCTACGTATGCGGCGTGCATCGTTAGACAATAGCGATGATAAAAAAGTATTTCTACGCGTCCGTTGTCATCAATAACAACGTGCTTAAGACTTCCCTGCGTCGGTACTAACCGCATCAGGTTCGGCGGGTGATCTCTCAGCGAATGTAGATAAGCGGCTACTTTTATCAATGTTTAACTATAAACGTTTAATAAAGTAGGCCAATGCTACACCGCACCCCGAGTCTGTCAGTGTTGTAAATCTTCTTCATACTAACAAAATTCTGCGTTAACGGCTAATGGAATTTGGATGAAAATATCAGGCGCTTATTTTGCTATTTAGCATGGATACAAAGAACAGGAGTTATTGATAGTAATTAAAATTCCTTGATATTACTGATACTTAGAGGCGATTGCTAAATATTGTGTAAAGCGAATGCAGGATTTGAGAGGTTGTCATTAAACTGTCATAAAGATTTGGCAAGATAACGCTCATATCACAAACAATGCTTTTTTATATCGTTGTTAAATTTTAGGAGTCCTACATGCGTTATTCGTTATTAGCAGTGGCCGTTAGTTGTACATTAATGCTTACGGCGTGTAATAAGTCAACAGAGACGGCAGAACCAGCTGCTGATACGACCAGTAGCGCCGCTACCACGGCTGAAACCACCACTCAGACTCAGGCAACGCCTTCTGCTGACACGGGTTTCAAATCTGCTGAAAACATCGCCATGAATATCACAGGTGCAGGCGCATCATTCCCGCAGCCGATCTATGCCAAATGGTCTTCTGACTATAACGCTGCCACAGGTGGCCAAGTCAACTATCAATCTATTGGCTCATCTGGTGGTATCAAACAAATCCAATCAAAAACCGTCGATTTTGGTGCTTCTGATGCGCCATTAACACCTGAAGAGCTTGAAGAGTCTGGTCTTATCCAGTTCCCAACCGTGATTGGTGGCGTTGTGCCAATCGTTAACATCGATGGCGTTGAGCCAGGTCAGTTGAAGCTAGATGGTGAAACCTTAGCCAATATCTATCTGGGTAAAATCAATAACTGGAATGATCCTGCGATCAAAGCCTTGAACCCAGATTTGACTTTGCCAGATGCCGCCATCACCACAGTATTCCGCTCAGATGGTTCAGGTACGACGTTTAACTTTACCGATTATCTCGCCAAGGTATCACCAGATTGGAAAGACAGCGTTGGGGTTGATAAAACGGTCAAGTGGCCAACCTCTGCGACTGGTGCAGGTGGTAAAGGTAATGAGGGCGTCTCAAGCTACGTCAACCGCATGAAAAACTCTATCGGCTATGTGGAGTATGCCTACGCCAAGCAAAACAACATGTCACATGCCGCGCTTAAAAATGCCGCGGGCAATATCGTGCAGCCATCTGCTGAAACCTTTGCCGCCGCTGGTGACATCGATTGGTCACAACAAGAAGGCTTTTATAAAGTCATCACCAACTCTGAGACGGATCAAGCATGGCCAATCGCTGCTGCTACTTTCATCTTAGTACACAAGCAACCAGAGAATCCTCAGCAAGTCGCTGGCGTGTTGAACTTCTTTGACTGGGCGTATACCCAAGGTGATGATGATGCCATGGCGCTAGACTATGTCCCATTCTCTGATACAGCAGTGGCTCTATTCAAAGAGAAATGGAATGAGGTCAAAGGTAGCGATGGACAGCCTGTTTATAAGCCAGCGCAATAAACGATCTGTACAAGCTGCTGCTTAATGACTTTTTGATCTCCTCTTAAGCCACTATTCTCCGGTAGTGGTTTGAGAGGTTTTATCACAGCAAATTTGACCAAAACACTAATCGCTATGTTTCACGATAACCATTAGTACGGATACAAGTTGCGTTTGCTGTCATAAAACGAAATGAACCCCCTGGTTTTTTGAATTCACCCATTCAATGCTGAGACACTTATGACAGACTTAAGGTCCCAACTGGCTAAACAAAAACGTTACGACGCTTTATTTGTCAACTCTACCAAAGCGTTTGCCATACTCGTCCTCCTATCGTTAGGGGGCATTTTGGTGTCTCTGATTGTTGGGGCGTGGCCGAGTATCCAAGAGTTTGGTCTGGGGTTTTATAGCAGTAATAATTGGGATACGGTTGCCAATGAGTACGGGGCACTCGCGCCTATTTATGGCACCTTGGTGACGTCATTTATCGCGATTGTTATCGCTGTACCAGTCAGTTTTGGTATTGCGATATTTTTGACCGAAATGTGTCCAAAGTTCCTCAAAAAACCGCTTGGCATTGCCATTGAGCTGTTGGCAGGTATTCCTTCTATCATTTATGGGATGTGGGGCTTGTTTGTCTTTGCGCCTTTCTTTGGTGAGCATATTCAGCCATGGTTTATTGAGCATGTGGGCCCGCTACCGATCATCGGTAAGCTGTTTACAGGCGCACCCATGGGACTAGGGATGTTTACCGCGTCCTTGGTACTTGCCATCATGATTATCCCTTTTATCGCTGCCACCATGCGTGATGTTTTCTCTGTGGTGCCAGATCTACTCAAAGAGTCGGCCTACGGTATGGGTGCGACGACGTGGGAAGTGATGTTCAAGATTATCTTGCCTTATACCAAAGCGGGTGTCGTTGGCGGCGTGATTTTGGGACTGGGTCGTGCGCTCGGTGAGACCATGGCAGTGACTTTCTTGATCGGTAATGCGTTCAATATCAGCCCAAGTCTATTTACTTCTGGTGTGACCATCACCTCAGCATTGGCCAATGAGTTTGCCGAAGCGTCAAGTGAGCTGCATCTAGCATCTTTACTACATCTGGGCTTAATCTTGTTTATTATCACCTTCATCGTGCTGTCGTTGGCCAAACTGATGCTCATGCGCATGGATCACAAAGCAGGTAACCGATAAGCCTAAGCATGGTTATTGGATCTCGATTGATATTGATAAAAGATATGGGAAATAAATAGTATGGCTGCTAACAATGCGATGAATGCGCCCATGACCACCAAGCCAAGCAGCGTGGGGCGTTACAACAAGAGTCTGTACAACAAACGTCGCTGGATGAATAAGCTGGGTTTGGGGTTTGCCATGTCAGCCATGGTGTTTGGCTTATTTTGGTTATCATGGATCTTGGTGACGCTGTTTATTGAAGGCTTCCAAGGCATGGTGCAGCTGCCAATTTTTACCGCTGACACGCCACCGCCGATGAGTCCAGGTGGTTTGCGCAATGCGATCGTGGGTTCTGCCATGCTGGCGTTTTCAGGGTTGTTCATCGGCGCACCCATCGGGCTTATGACTGGTATTTATTTGTCTGAGTTTTCTAGAGGCAGTATGCTTGGCCAAGTGACGCGCTTTTTGAACGATATTTTATTATCGGCACCATCCATTGTCATTGGTCTGTTTATATATGCTTTAATGGTCAAAGGTCAAAGTTTCTCTGGTTGGGCAGGCGCATTGGCATTGGCATTGATTGTCATTCCAGTCGTCGTACGTACCACAGAGAATATGCTGAATCTGGTACCCAATAGCTTGCGCGAAGCGGCTTATGCACTTGGCACGCCCAAGTGGAAAATGGTGACGCAAGTGACTATCAAGGCTGCCAAAGCGGGACTGACGACAGGGGTACTTTTGGCTTTTGCTCGTATCACTGGTGAGACGGCGCCATTACTATTTACCGCCCTCAATAATCAGTATTTCAGTACCGATATGGGTCAGCCAATTGCCAACTTACCCAATACCATCTATCAGTTTGCGATGAGTCCTTATGATAATTGGCACACACTGGCATGGTCAGCCGCGCTGCTGATCACAGCGTCGGTCTTGGTATTGAATATTTTGGCAAGATTTATTGGCAATCGCGGTCAGGTCAAATAAAGACAGATATCGCTGCAAAGATACCAAGTATTTACTTATATTTATACGAAATACACTAAGCTAGGTTGGATAATATTATGAATGATGTCGTAAGCAAAGCCCGCACAGAAACAACGGCTGATCGCTTTAACAGTACAACAGACAGCTTGTTAAATAGAACCACGTCTCATAGTGCGCAATCGCAGCAACCCAATACTGCTGACTTCACCAAGCAAAGTATTCATGATATGCCCAAAAACATGCCTAAAGCAAAAATGGAAGTCCGCGATCTTAACTTTTACTACGATGATTTTCAGGCATTAAAAAACATCAATATCGATATCGCAGAAAAGAAAGTAACGGCGTTCATTGGTCCATCAGGTTGCGGCAAATCGACGCTGCTACGTACCTTTAACCGCATGTATGATCTGTATCCAGGAATGCGTGCAGAGGGCGCTATCAACCTTGATGGGCGCAATATTTTGGGCAAAGACATCGATGTCAACTTGCTACGCGCGCAGGTCGGTATGGTATTTCAAAAGCCAACCCCGTTTCCCATGTCGATCTATGACAATGTTGCCTTTGGTGTCAAACTCTATGAGAAGCTCAGCAAAGACGAGCTAGATAATCGCGTGGAGTGGGCACTAAAAAAATCGGCGCTATGGCCAGAAGTGAAAGATAAGCTAAAAGCATCCGGCCTGTCGCTATCAGGTGGTCAGCAGCAGCGTCTGTGTATTGCCCGTAGTGTCGCAACCAAGCCTGAAATATTGCTGCTCGATGAACCAACCTCTGCGCTTGACCCTATCTCGACGGGCGCTATCGAAGATCTGATAGAAGATCTCAAAAATGACTATACCATCGCCATTGTTACCCACAACATGCAGCAAGCGGCGCGGGTATCAGACTATACCGTCTATATGTATCTAGGCGATATGATCGAGATGGGTGAGACCGATCAGATCTTTACCAAACCTACCCAAACTGCGACAGAAGATTATATTACTGGTCGCTATGGCTAGGGGTGATTAATTAGTACTGAAGAGCTAATACTGAAGTTGGGTCGTTTCACTCAATCAGCATATCGCGCTACTAAAATATAGATTTCAGGGAATACCTCTTATGCAAAGTGATAAGCATATCTCCAAAAGTTTTGACCAAGATCTTGATGAAGCCATCCGTTTGTTCTTATACATGGGTGATAGTGCTGCCAACCAAGTGGCCAAAGCGATTCATGCACTTATTGATAGAGACGAGACACTGGCGCAAGAGGTCATCGAGATGGATTTTGATATCAACCGCATGGAGGTTGAGCTCGATGAACATATTTTATTGTTGGTTGCCAAGCGTCAACCTGCCGCAGGAGATTTGCGTCTGGTTATGTCGATCAGTAAAGGCGTGGTAGATTTGGAACGTATTGGCGATGAGGCGGTAAAAATCGCGAAAATGGCCAGCAGAATTGCCGCACAAGGCAAATCGTCTTACGGCTATGCTGAAGTGCAGCATTTGAGCAATCAGGTAAGACTGATGCTTAATAATGCGCTAGAGGCTTTTAGTCAATCAAATGCTGAGCAAGCGTTTGAGGTCATGCGCAATGACAGTGTGGTCAATAACGAATATCAATCTGCCATTCGCGCGTTGATGACCTATATCATGGAAGACTCAAGACAAGTCTCAAAGGTTATCAATATCATGTGGATTTTGCGCTCGCTTGAACGTATCGGCGATCATGCGCAAAACGTGGCCGAGCTGGTGATCAACTATATCAGTGGTCAAGATGTACGCCATTCAGACTATGCCATGGTCGAAAAAGCAGTGCAAGAAGCCAATGATCGTCTGGCTGCTCGTCAAGTGAGCACGATGTCAGTCGACGACTACGAAGCTTTAGAAAGTAATGACGACTAATAACGCAGGCAAAATAGTCTTCTTACGTAAAAAACGCGCTTACTATAGCGCGTTTTTTATGGATGTAATACAGTGGTCTCAGCCTAGCTTTCTGGCGTCCAGCCTTGGGCGCGCTCATAATCTTCGTTGTCCAAAAACTTATCACGTTGCTCGGTCAAGAATTTTTTGGCTTCAGGATCCATCATGCTTAGATGGTTCTCATTGATAAGCATGGTTTGATGTTCTAGCCACTCTTTCCATGCCTTGTCAGAGACTGTGTCTTGTAGCTCTTGGCCTTTTTTGTTAGGGAAGGGCGGATGCGGCATTTTAGGCAGTTTTTGCTTATATTTGCGGCAAAACACGGTATTGTCTTGGGGATTAAAAGTCTCAGTCATCAGGTGTTCCTTATTTATCATATTAGGGCATGCCATCAATTAGCCCATTAAATCATTTAGCGGTCTTAAAATGGCTACATCTTGTCAAACATCGTCAAAAACTTTGTGAATATACCGATATTCTCTGCAGTTTTTTCCTTGTTTGACTACCATTTATCTTATTTTGAGCCTCGCTATCTAAATGATGACATGCCCTAGCAGGCAAGTTAAATAATCATATGAGTCTATGATAACGCTCTTGGTCAATTTAGCAAAGGGTATCTCGTGTCTGTTATTAAACAGACACAAATCTATAAGGTGTTATCCGTACATTCTACTTTTTTTCTGCTTTTATTGTTGCTGGTTTCATATGATGCCGAATGAGGCTACGCTATAGCTCTTTTACAGGGGATTGACTATAAATAAAAAACACCCGCATCAATAGCGGGTGTCAGATGTAGCGCGGTCAGTTCACTTATGCTTAAAACGATATGATCAAGCAAAGGCTTTTAAACGAGCGCGGCCATTGATTACGGCTTGCTTGACTTGGTTTGGCGCAGTACCGCCCAGATGGTCACGAGCTGCTAGTGAGCCCTCTAGCGTGAGATAGTCAAAGACATCCTCACCGATGGCATCGCTGAATTGCTGTAGTTGTGCCAAGGATAAGTCACTGAGATCAACGCCTTCTTTAATGCCTAGTGCAACCGCATTACCCACGACTTCATGCGCATCACGGAACGCAACGCCTTGACGGACCAGATAATCGGCTAAGTCAGTGGCAGTAGCATATCCTTTCATTGTCGCAGCACGCATACTTTCTTTGTTTGGGACAATGTTGGGCAGCATATCAGCAAAGGCAAGTAGTGAGCCTGTTAGCGTGTCAACACAATCAAACAAAGGCTCTTTGTCTTCTTGGTTGTCTTTATTGTAGGCGAGTGGCTGGCTTTTCATCAGGCTGAGTAATGTCATTAGCTGACCAAAGACACGTGCCGCTTTACCGCGTACCAATTCTGGCACGTCAGGGTTTTTCTTCTGCGGCATGATTGATGAGCCAGTACAGAAACGATCGGGTATCTGCACAAAGTTAAACTGCGCTGACATCCACAGAATAATCTCTTCACTCATACGTGACATGTGCATCATCAGAATCGAGGCGGCGGAGGTGAACTCAATCGCAAAATCACGATCTGAGACCGCATCGAGCGAATTTTGACAAATACCTTCAAAACCCAATAGCTCAGCGGTGATAGTACGATCAATCGGGAACGTCGTGCCAGCGAGTGCGGCGCTACCAAGGGGCATCTGGTTGATACGGCGACGGGCGTCAACCAAACGTTCGGTATCACGATACAACATCTCAAACCACGCCATTACATGGTGACCAAAGCTGACAGGCTGGGCGGTTTGTAAATGCGTAAAACCAGGCATAATGGTATCGGTATGTTGATCAGCCAGGTCAAGCAAGCCACTTTGTAAGCGTATGAGCAGCTCGATAATATTATCGGTTTCTTCACGTAACCACAAACGAATGTCGGTCGCGACCTGATCGTTACGGCTACGACCCGTGTGTAGTTTTTTGCCAACAGCGCCTATAATATCAGTGAGGCGTGATTCGACATTCATGTGCACGTCTTCGAGGGCGATTGACCAGCTAAACTCACCTGCTTCGATCTCGCGTAATACTTGATGAAGACCGTCGATAATGGTGGCCACTTCATCAGCAGTCAAGATATCGCATTCTTTGAGCATCGTTGCATGGGCAATCGATCCTTGAATATCGTGACGAGCAAAGCGTTGGTCGAAGCCGACAGAGGCGGTAAAGGCAGCCACGAAGCTGTCCGTCGCTTCACTGAAGCGTCCACCCCACATCTGCTGGCCCTGAGCGCTGCTAGGGCTGTTTTGTGCATCTTTGTTTGTTACTGAGACATTCGTGCTAGAATCAGAAGTAAATGAATTTTTACTTGATTCAGGATTACTAAGGTTTGAAGAATTGGCGTTCATATTGGTACAAGACAAGTCAAGAGAGTAAGAACTCAAGTATAGCAAATGATGAGGTTGCCTTACTAGCTACGCGCTTAGAGTTTTTTATTCCAAAACTCATGGAGATCATGAGGCCTTTGCAGTGGCTGACATATATTGCTTTTTGGTCACTGTTTCTCACAGTGATTGAGCGGCATGGTCTGTCCAGTTGGTCGGACTTTATCATCAAGCTTGTTGCGCGAACCATACAAAACGGTTTGACCGTTATACCTTCATTATATTTGGTAGATTATCTGCGCCCTGTCTTCAAAAATGCCAGTATTCCTAGTGTTAGTGTGTGTATCGTCATGCTCATGATGTTTGCCGCTACGGTATCTATGGCTTTAGTCGTTTTGGTTTTGATTAATATGGGTTTGATGGAATATGATCGTCAAGCTTTTATGACCAATCTGTTTTTCAATACCGTACTGACGGGCGGTTTTACCATTGTATTTTTATTATACTTTTTGCGTAGCTACCGTGAGCTTAATGCGCTCAAGCTATCGTTTGAATACAAATTGACCGCACAGAATGACTTAATAAAAACTCGCACTGCCCCGCACTTTTTCTTTAATACCATTAACACACTGGTCTCACTCATTGAGTCCAATCCGTCAAAAGCCTCTGCTTTGTTACAAAACGTTTCGGTCTTATATCGTGCCAGTTTTAGCGGCGTACGTGAGATTAGCTTTGAAGAAGAAGTTGCGTTGTGTGAGCATTATCTAGCAATCGAGTCTAGCCGTTTGGCAGACAAACTCGAGGTCCATTGGGATTTGCCTGATGAGGATATTATGTATGATATGGTGATTACGGCGTTAACCTTACAAAGCGTCCTAGAGAAAATGCTACTCAATGTGGTTGAGATGACCACTGAAACCATCCATTTTAATATTAAAGTCACTTGGGAGCAGCACAGAGTAGCTATTCAGATCGACGTGGAACTTCCTACAAAGACCTTAATCATTAACCATGATTTGCGTCAGCATATGGATTTTTATATTCAAGCGGATCGATTACGTGCGTACTTTGGTCAAAGTGCTGATATCCAAAGCACAGTGACTGGTAACCACATCACTACCATTATTGACTATCCCTTACAAGACGTCAGTTTATAATCTTTCCTCTTTTACCGTTTTTTATGATGTTCTCAGACACTATATTCTTATTATAAGATGTTGTGGCATATTTATTGCATCGTCTTTTATATCTATATGGTTATTGCGATTTTTATTTGGCAATTATTGACAATGAGTGGTTACTATCAAAAATATGATGCAGAAAATTTCACCATATTGAACTGGCCAGTACATTCGTCATACCATCGAAACATATTCAGTAGAGTTTGGGGGTGGGAGTTTACATGCGTATTGTAGTTTGTGATGATGAGCCTTTAGCGCGTGAGCGTTTGGTCAGAATCGTACAGGAGTCAGGTCATGAGGTGGTTGCTCAAGCTACCACAGGGGCAGAAGCAATTGTCGCCGTAAAAACTCAGCAGCCTGACATTATATTATTAGACATTCGTATGCCTGAGATGGATGGGGTGCGCTGTGCCCAAGAGCTGGACAAACTTGATCATCCACCAGCCATTATATTTGTCACCGCTTACGATCATTATGCGATAGCGGCACTAAAAGCCAATGCAATCGGTTATCTGTTGAAACCGGCAAATAAAGACGAGCTATTAGAAGCACTGAACAAAGCAAAAAACCTAAACGCGGCGCAATTGAACGAAATTCGCAAGCTTGCAAATCCAACGGCGCGTCCGATACGCGAGCATATTGCTGCTCGTACCCATCGCGGGGTCGAATTGATTAAGCTCAAAGATATCTATTATTTTGCGGCAGATCAAAAATACGTCAAAGTACGTCACAAAGATGGCATTGTATTGATTGATGAGACCCTAAAAGAGCTAGAGCGAGAGTTTGACGATCGTTTGTTCCGTGTGCATCGCAACGCTATTATCAATCTGAATTTTTTAGACTTTTTAGAAACCCTAGACGCTGGACAATATCAGATACGTTTTAAAGGAATCGATGAGACGTTGGCCGTGAGTCGTCGTCATCTGCCAGCCTTACGTGACAAAATTCAAAGCATGTAATAGGATGTTTTCAGAGCGACATAATCATCCCATATCATCAAACCCTTATTTATGCTTAAATAGGGGTATTTTTTTGCGCCAGCATTTACTATCTCTGATGTGAGTCGACCATTTTTTGTGGCAAGTTTTCCTAATCGCTTAGCAGCAACTTAGCACTGACATTGTAGCATTTAGATTATAGTACCGAATTTATTGAGGCCCTTTATGAGCAATCTGCAGCAACCTGCTTTGACTACCTTAACCATCGCCACGCGACAGAGTCCTTTGGCTCTATGGCAAGCGGAGCATATTCGTGATCGCTTACTGGCGCTCTATCCTGAGTTGACAATTGAGTTACTAAAAATTGTCACTAAGGGTGACAAGATTTTGGACACACCTTTGGCCAAAATTGGCGGTAAGGGTTTATTTGTCAAAGAGCTTGAGCAAGCATTGTATAACAAGCAAGCAGATATTGCGGTACATTCGCTAAAGGACGTACCGATGCAGATGCCTGAAGGCTTGACACTAGGTGTCTATTGCAAGCGTGCTTCACCAACTGATGCTTTTGTCTCAAATACTTATAATAGTATTGATGAATTGCCGCAAGGTGCAGTTGTTGGGACGTCAAGTTTGCGCCGTCAGTGTCAGATCAAAGCCTACCGCCCAGATCTACAGATCAAAACCTTGCGCGGCAATGTTGGTACGCGTTTAGGCAAGCTAGATGCAGGCGAGTATGATGCCATTATTTTGGCGACCAGTGGCTTGCAGCGTATCGAATTAGATGAGCGCATTCGCGGACAGCTAGATATTGATGCCTGTTTGCCTGCCGTTGGTCAAGGTGCGTTAGCCATTGAATGCCGTGAAGGTGATGACGAGGTGTTGAAATTACTAGCGCCATTGAACGATGATAAAGCGCGTATTCGCCTTATCGCTGAGCGTGCGCTTAACCGTCACTTGGAGGGTGGCTGCCAAGTCCCGATTGCAGCCTATGCTGTCTTGCAAATGGCTGATGAAACCAGTGCGAATAACGATGACAATGGTGAAAACGGCAACAACGATAACGGTAATGTACTGTGGCTCCGTGGTCGTGTGGGTCAGGCGGATGGCAGTAAATTGCTAAAAGCAGAAAAGCGAGTGACATTGGTTGGTACACAAGACGAGCAAGAGTCGCAGGCAAATCAGCTCGGTATTGATGTTGCCAATATACTACTTGCTGATGGTGCAGGGGCTATCTTGTCAGCGATTTATCACGCTGAGTAGCGTATTCACTTTGTCATACTGAGTCATTGATCCACATATCCACTGTTTGGTCGATGATTCAGTCCATTCTACAAGCCTTTTGTCGTGGTACATCTATGTCATCAACGTCAACTAAAGCTAGGTCTACTCATAAAAATCAATCCACTGATGGGTCGGTGCCAAAAATTGTCATCAATACGCGGCCGATAGCACGCGCTGCGCCATTGACGAATCATTTGCGAGCAGCAGGGTTCACGGTGGTTGAGATACCGATGTTGACGTTACAGCCGCGCCCAACGACTGGCGATGACCTAGCATTAATGCGTGCGTGGCTAGCAGGTGAATATAAGGCTCTGGTCATCATAAGCCCAACGGCGGCCACTTCTGGGTTGAATGTTTGGCAGTCGCTTGTGTACAGTGAGCATGACGATAGTAGTTATGCGCAACTGGACAATAAAGCAGCCAACATAGCTTCTGAAGCTTTGGTAGCCCCAAGTCAAATCATTGCAGTGGGTCAAGCAACCGCTACGGCATTGACTCAAGCCAATATAGACTCGGCAAACTACCAAGTACGACAGCCTGAAGTTGCCAATAATGAAGGTATGCTAGCAATGCCTGAGATAGAGCGTTTACAGGCGGGTGATAAGCTTTTGATATGGCGCGGACTGGGCGGGCGACGATTATTGGTCGATACTTTACAAGCACGCGGTGTACATGTCGATAGTATTGCGTGGTATAAGCGTACAATGCCTACCGAGGCAATGACTCAGTATCAGCAGTGGCAAAAAGATTTTTTTGTATGTAATCAAACGACAAATACAACACCAAAGCAAGCAAAACCTATCGTCGTCGTGAGTAGTGGCGTTGCTTTTGAGCATTGGACGAGCATCGTCCAAGGTGCAAGAGAAAGAATGTCAGAACCAAAACGTAGTAATGACATAATGACTGATGGAAGAGATAATTTGCCACTCACGCTAGCGGACTTTTCTTATGTCGTATTGGGTGAGCGCTTAGCAAATATGGTTGCAGCGCAGCGCTTGAGCTATTGGCGTGTAGAGGATTTGGCGCCAGACACCATTCTTTCAGCCATCACTACCAATACTTAGGGCGTGTCTCTATTTTAAAAATGGTGATAAAAATGAGATAAATCACAGGCAAACAGCGGCAAAGATTTAGCCATTTTTAGTCCATTTAGTGACAAACGTTTGAATTGGGGACATGCCCTAATTTTATAATTTCTATTTGATTTAAATATGTTTATACCTACCCATCACGGTACTGTCTTATGCCAATGAATTCTGAGTCTTTATCTAAGGATCCTTCTGCTATACAGCAGCGTCGGCAAGCAAATATCTTGCTGCTGCGGATGCAGTGGTTGGTCATTTTGCTGCTTATCGCGGCATTACTCTGGCTCTATATTAGTCAGCAGCGTTTTCAGCACAGTGTCAATGAGCGGTTGCAGAGCAATGAGCAGGTTGTCAGTCGTCTAAATGAGATGGACGATCGTTTATTTGCCATGAGTCAGCAGACATTGCCAGAGCCTAGAATCAAAGCCAGTAGCCAAGCGCAAAATCAGCTGGATTTACTACGTATTCAAATAAAAGCCGCTGACAGATTGCTAGCAGACAACAATGATAGTGCCGCGATCGAGTTGTTGCGAGGTTTGCATTGGCAATTGGCACAAAGCAGCAACGAGATTGCACCTGCATTGACCGTCGTAATCAAGCAAAGTTTGCTTAAAGACATCGAGCGATTACAAGCGCAAAGCTCACA
Organism: Psychrobacter sp. UBA2514; assembly: GCF_002341255.1. Taxonomy (NCBI): domain Bacteria; kingdom Pseudomonadati; phylum Pseudomonadota; class Gammaproteobacteria; order Moraxellales; family Moraxellaceae; genus Psychrobacter; species Psychrobacter sp. UBA2514. The sequence continues at coordinate 25,819 of NZ_DDNS01000012.1, read as the reverse complement.
ACCTAGCCCATGGCAAATACAAAATCTTGCGATTCAAAACATCCAAGAGTTTTTGCACAGTCATGAGCGCCTTGGGAGTTACGAGGGTACTGATATCCAGCGCCGAGAGCTAGTTGATGCTGCAACTGAGGGTGACCAAAAGCGTGCAGTAGCGAACCCGCCTGCTCAAACGTCAGTGCGTAACGATATGACATTAACGCGTAGACAACTGACGATTCATGAAGTCATCATGACGTTGAATTTGGCGAGCCAAGCGAGCAATATGCGCGAGCAGGATCAACTGATCAATTATTTGACCCAAGCGCGCAAACAGCTAAAAACCTTACTACCTAAATCATCGGTTAGCAATGGCAAAAACTCCGCGCAAGTTGGCGCCATTGGCATTGCTCCATCCGACAAAAAGCCAAAGGGTACGGACAACAACCTAGAGACCATGCAGTCGCCAAATGATATACCAGAGGTCATTGCCTGGCTTGACCAACTGATTGTCAATGCTCCTAAGCCAACACCCTTGTTAACCACACAGATTTTGGATAAGCCACAACCTTAATCGATACGGTTCGAAACAGCTATATATAGACAACATGAGACACAAGGTAAGTTATGACCAATATGAGTGAAAAGCCAGATTTTATGTCTGAGGTAGCAATTGATCGACCTGAAGTACTGGCGCATTACCCAGTGATTCATTATCAGCCGATTCATTGGGGTGAGATGGATGCCTTTAACCATTTAAATAACGTGGTGTATTATCGTTATTCTGAGTCAGCGCGCATTGGTTATTTGCACGCGTTAGATATGTTCGATGGCAGTATGGTCACCGTCTTGGCACAGTCGAGCTGCCAGTATTTGCACCCAGTGACCTATCCTGATACTTTGTTATTGGGGGTTCGCTGTAAGCGTCTGGGCAATACCAGTATTGCGATGGAATATAGCTACTATAGTACAGCACAAAACAAAATCGTTGCGACCGCTGATGCCGTCGTAGTGCGTCTCGATAGTGATGGGAAAGGTAAGTTACCGTGGACAGCAGAAGAACGTGCGCGCTTACTGGCACTAGAGGCAAAATTTGGTCATACCCCTGAATATTAGAATAGGCTTTAGCTGCGTTGATGACCTATCTCGGATAGTGTTATATAACCATCAAAAATAAAAAAGGCACGCTAACATTATCGTAGCGTGCCTTTTTTCATGACTTTTCTCAGGCCATTTTCCAAGTAGATTTTAGCTCTCTTGCGGTGCGTGCACAAAATCCACCACATTGAGATCAAAACCTGATAATGCATAAAACTTCATGGGCGATGACAGTAGACGCATATCACGGACGCCTAAATGACGTAATATCTGTGCACCAACGCCGATACTGCGATAAGGCTGCTGGGTGATGGTCGATTGTGACTCATTGTCCAAGGCTTTATCTAATGCATCCCCTAGATCGACCGGTTGATGATTGCCGACCCAAACCAACACACCGCGCTCTGAGGCGCTAATCTCTTCTAGCGCTGATTGGACGCTCCAGCCACTACGACCAGTCATATCATTTTTGGCGGCAAATAAATCACGCAGTGGGTGGAAACCGTGGACACGTACGGTACTCACGCCTTCGCTCACATCTCCTTTTACCAAGGCGATATGAGTTTCTTCAGCGCCGAACTCGCGGAAACGGTGCAAGGTAAAAGTGCCATGTTCTGTTTCAAAAGGACGAGTTTCGATTTCCTCTACCGTTTGCTCATTGGCGATGCGGTAGTTGATGAGATCAGCAATGGTGCCCATCTTGATGTTATGCTCTTTGGCAAATATCTCAAGATCATCGCGACGTGCCATGGTGCCATCAGCGTTGATGATTTCTACAATCACCGCAGCAGGCTCCAATCCCGCTAGGCGAGCCAAGTCGCACCCTGCTTCTGTGTGGCCTGCACGGTGTAGAACGCCGCCGTTTTGTGCCATGATAGGGAAAATATGCCCAGGCTGCACGATGTCTTCTGGTTTGGCTGCCGAAGATACAGCGGCTTGAATGGTGCGCGCGCGGTCAGCCGCTGAGATACCTGTGGTCACGCCTTCAGCCGCCTCAATCGATACTGTAAAGTTGGTGCTAAATTTTGCCTCGTTGCGATCTGACATCAGCGGCAATGCCAATTGCTGGCAACGCGCTTGTGATAGCGTCAGACACACCAAGCCGCGCGCGTGGGTAATCATAAAGTTAATGTCTTCAGGACGAACATGGGTCGCCGCCATGATGATATCGCCTTCGTTTTCGCGGTCTTCATCATCCATCAAGATGACCATTTTTCCAGCACGAATGTCTTCGATAATCTCAGGAATCGTATTTAAACTCATAGTAAATCTCAATATTTTATTATTAATAAATATGTGTGGTTTGTAATATAAAGGGTTGTCGGCTCATTGTAGCAGTAGTTGGTAACACGTGCTGTTGCCGTTGAGCAAATCGTTTGATCATCGTAGCAACCAAATATGAAAATGTTTCATGATTCTTATTCATCATGACGATAGGTATTTTAACGGTTTTTGCCTCAGCGTGCTGACCCAAAGCTGAACTATAACGCTTAGTCTTTTAAAAACAGGGTTCAGTTTTACCAATAGTATATGCAACTAACTTTCAAACCTTTTGATCCAGTGGGTCAATAGATCAGTCGTTACTGGCCGCTTGGCTTTTTAGCCACGCCATAAACTGCTTGCTATGCTGTTCTCGCTGGTTATCGGCAAACTCATAAAAGCTCGTGCCTGCTAAGTTTTCTGGCAAATAGCTTTGAGGGTAGTAGTGATTGGGATAATCATGCGGGTAAGCATACCCTTGACCATAGCCTTGATTGCGCATCAGTTTGGTCACGCCATTACGTAGATGTAGTGGTACTGGCGAGGCGTCTTTTTCTGCCAACGCCATCGCTGCATTGATCGCTTTATACGTGCTGTTACTCTTTGCACTGGTGGCTAAATAGACCACCACTTGCCCTAGGATAATACGCGCTTCTGGCATACCGATGGATTGCACACTGCGCAGGGCTGCATCAGCGAGGAGTAGGGCGTTTGGGTTGGCATTGCCGATATCTTCACTGGCTAAGATTACCAATCTGCGCGCGATAAAATCGGCAGGCTCACCGCCAACGAGCATTCGCGCCATCCAGTACAGCGCCGCGTCAGGGTCGGAGCCGCGCACTGATTTGATCATGGCTGAGATAATATCGTAATGTTGCTCGCCATCTTTGTCATAACGTACCAACGCGGTCTGCGCCACTCGGCTGACCAGTTCGTCATCGATGACAATCGGTGATTGCTTGGCATCCGCTGTTTGAATCGCTAGTTCTAATAAATTTAGTGCTTTTCTGGCATCGCCGTGGGCCAGTTGACTGATGGTGTCTTGTGCCTGCAAGTCGATGGTGAGCTTTTTGAGTACATGGTCTTCCGAGAGTGCCCGCCGTAATACCGCACTGATTTGCTCAGGCGTTAATGGCTCTAAACGATACACCTGGCAACGTGACAACAGCGCGTTATTCACACTAAACGACGGATTCTCTGTCGTGGCGCCAATCAGTGTAATATCACCAGACTCTACCGCGCCCAATAATGCATCTTGCTGCGCCTTATTAAACCGATGAATCTCATCGATAAAGACCACTGGTGACTCAAATGCCAGTGAGTCTTTGCTATCGAGCACCTCGCGCAACTGCTTGACCCCAGTATTCAATGCAGAAAGCGCATGAAAAGGTCGATTGACCGCATCCGCCAATAGCATTGCGATGGTCGTCTTACCGATACCTGCTTCGCCGTGCAAAATAATAGAGGGCAGATGCCCTTGTTCGACCAAACGCTGTAAAGGTGCGCCAGTGGCCAAAAGATGCTCTTGGCCAATAATAGCCGCGAGAGAAGCAGGGCGCATACGCTGAGCAAGAGGGGTGTCGGCATGAAAGTTAGGCGGCATAAGGTTCTCTATTAAAAAATTAAAAAATTAAAAAACGGTCTATTGGCTAAAGTGGCGGCCATTGAGAGATTTTATAGTAAAATCTAAATAACGACATACTCGTCTATAGTTATCATTTCTATTGAAGTGAAAAGCGTTTGTTTGCTTGGCATGATTCTCGCAGCAACTTTACTATGACAATGAGTATTAGACATCAGCAGTCAAAGTAGGCTAATTTATAAGTAGGGTACTTGCTATAAACAATACACGCTAGGCTAACGCAAAAACATGTTAATGAAAGCTAACGAAGCGTATAGCTTATGTCCCCAGCACTTTATTTTTAATCATTCATCCTTACTAACGGTTCAATGGTAACGATCAGAATGGTTGACCAAACACCATTTATTATCACTGCCCTAACAAATATAAGGTATTACATTGACGATGTCTGGACAACCTCTCAAGCGTTTGTTGAATCGATATTCACGCAGCAGCGTAAAAAAGCAGCAGTCGCGTTGTCTGACAATTGGCGAGATAGCACTGGCACGCTCAGTGTTCGGTGACAGTATCAGATTAGATGAAGTGCGACTAAAAACCACTTGGTGGGTTCTCAAAAGTTATGCGGTGAGTCCGAATGGTAATATTTACTTTAATCCAGCCGATTGGATCACAGATTTTAGTGTGGCCTCGTTGGGCAAGCAAAGCTGGCTCATCCATGAGCTCACCCATGTGTGGCAGTTACAGCAAGGCTTGAAAGTGGTACGCGGTGCCCTTATCGATCGGCGATATGATTATGTGCTAGAGACGGGTAAGTCCTTTTTTAAATACGGTATCGAGCAGCAGGCGCGAATGGTTCAAGATTATTTTGTGCGCCGTCAAAAAGGACAGGATTGTCAGGATTTAGAAGCCTGTATACCATTTTTGACAGTAAACGCCATGACTGACAAAAAACGCGCCAACAGCAATTTTACTATTTAAACTGCCTCATAGTAAGCGAAAAGCCTACGTGCATCACCATTTTAGCTTTTTATATTTTAGCCTTATTAAAGGATATTTACGCTTATGTTTCGACTTTTGCCAGTAAAGCCTCATGTTGATACTTCTGCTAGCTCAGCTCTGGCCGCAGTAGCGCTAACGGGCGTGCTATTTCTGACCGGCTGTCAGCAGCAAGCTGACGCACCGCCTGTACCAGATGAGGCTCAGACAACTGAAAAAACAAGTGAGGAAGACAGTCAACCTATGCAGCAAAGTGATTCTGCTGCGGCGCGTATAGAGCAGTTTCAGCCTATATACGTTGCGCAAGCGCAAGGGCTACAGCGTCGACTACAAGCAGAGTATGAGTCACTGGAAGCGGCAGATACTTCAGATAGCGAAGAGTCGCTATTACTCAATGGAGCGACTAACGATTCAGCTACTCTTACAGAAAATGCGAATAGCGCCAATTCCGAACCATTACCAGCTGATAGTCCAGTAGAAGCTAACGCTACCAGTGAGGAAGGTTCGGATGCAGAGATGAATACAAGTACGGAAGTTGGAGAGCGTGACTTAACGGTATTAAAACGTATTAGCCTTGAGCCGCGCAAACCGATTATATTGACGGAAGAGCAGATCATCGAGCGATATCAGCAAACGATGGCAGCGTTATATCAGCCTGTGACCACGCCCCTTAGTGCAGAAGATGCGGATACGCTAATCAACATAGCGACCTTAGTTCCTCAGTTATTTGAGCATGCAGAGATTGCAGGAAGGGTCAGTGCAAAAAGCCCTGCGCTGGCTCGGTTGATTATTCAGCACCAAGTATGGGAGCAAATAGAAGCGCAGCAAGTGGTTGATATGCAGCAAATGAAGCAACAACAGCAGCAAGAATTTGAAACGCTCATGGCCAAATTCAACGATACGATTAAAGGATATGACGAGCAGATTGCTAAATATGAGCAGACGTTAAAAGAGTTTCAATAACGGTTTAAATGATACACATAGTAACGAGTTTGCCAATAATTGGATGAAGTATATCCAATAGTATCTATCCCATCATAGCAATAAAAAATCCCGCACGATGGCGGGATTTTTTATTGTGTCTGTACTATTGGACTTACTTGCGGTCTTCAACCTTGACAAAGTCACGGCGCGTTTCACCAGTATATAACTGACGTGGACGACCGATCTTGTATGGGGCGCTGTGCATCTCTAACAAATGGCTGATCCAACCTGAAGTACGAGCCAGTGCAAAGATTACCGTAAACATTGATGTTGGGATACCGATGGCTTTTAAGATAATACCAGAGTAAAAATCAACGTTTGGATATAGGTTACGCTCGATGAAGAACGGGTCTTCTAGTGCAATTTTTTCGAGTGCCATTGCCAATTCAAGTTTAGGATCGTTGACACCAAGTGCTTCTAATACTTCATCACAAGTCTCTTTCATGACTTTCGCACGTGGATCGAAGTTTTTGTAGACACGGTGACCAAAGCCCATTAGCTTCACTTCACGGCTTTTCACTTTTTCCATAAATGCTGGCACGTTTTCAACCGTACCGATTTCATCAAGCATTTCTAGTACAGCTTCGTTGGCGCCGCCATGCGATGGACCCCAAAGAGCTGCGATACCAGCAGCGATACAGGCATAAGGGTTGGCACCCGTTGAGCCGGCTAGGCGCACAGTAGAAGTCGAGGCGTTTTGCTCGTGGTCTGCGTGCAAGGTGAAGATTTTGTCCATGGCGCGGGTGACGACGTCGTTTGGCTCATAGTCCACATCAGCAGGAGTCGCAAACATCATGTACAAGAAGTTCTCAGCGTAGCTAAAGTCGTTACGTGGATACATGAACGGTTCGCCCTGCGAGTATTTATAGCTCATCGCCGCAAGCGTAGGCATCTTAGCAATCAAACGAATAGCTGTGATTTCACGATGCTCTTCGTTACTGAGGTCTAGGTTGTCATGATAGAACGCTGATAACGCACCAACGACACCAACCATAATGGCCATTGGATGCGCGTCACGGCGGAAACCTTCAAAGAATTTACGCAATTGATCATGAACAGCCGTATGTTCACGAATTTTTTCAAAGAAATCTGCCTTTTGCTCAGCGTTAGGTAGCTCGCCATTTAGCAACGCATATGCCACTTCTAGATATTCAGCATGGTTTGCTAACTCGTCGATAGGGTAGCCGCGGTGTAATAATTCGCCTTTGCCACCATCGATATAAGTAATTTTTGATTCAACGGGAGCAGTTACTTTAAAACCAGGGTCATAAGACCAAAATCCTGATTCTTGCAAAGCAGCAACATCGATAACTGGGCGCCCTAAAGTACCTTCAATAATAGGAAGTTCGTATTCTTCACCATTCACGGTTAGTTTGGCATTAGTGTCAGCCATAAATTGCTCTCCATTGTTTTTGATTCGTTAGAATAAAATTACTACAGACGCATACCTCACGTCGTTATCTGTCAAACGGCAAAATCCGTTTCACTCATTTAATACGCAAGGTATATTAGCAGCAATTACTTGTGATTTGAAAAAACTTTTATTGACCGTGGGTCTAATTGGCACGGTCTAGCGGTGGTTGTTCGCTGTAATTTTTGTATCAAAATATGTCTGATTGGTTATTTTGCGCCAAACTTTCTGTTTATCAAACATGTTTACAACGTCAATATTGACGTTATATTTTGGGGTTTGTCGCAAAAACGCAGCAGGATTTTCGCAAAAAACGAGGCTACAAACAGACAGGGCATGAGCAGTAGACAAGTTAAGTGTCGAGCATAATTGTCAGAGGTAAGCGTTTTCCACATTCAGTATTGCATATATCTATTCGTTTGTTAATTAAGTGTGTGACTTTATTACTTTAGGGATAAATTTGTAATTATCGCCCAGTCATTTTATAATTGCAGGAATTGACTGGCACTAGCTTTGTGCGAATTGATAAGTGGTCATGATATAGTGTCGCCTAGAGCTTACTTTATACATGCTTATTTACGATTGTCTGGTATTTTGATAAACCAAACCGAATTCTATGGTTTAAATGTTCTTGTTAACTGCTCTATTTTTAGATGCTCAGCACCAGTATTTAGTGCTCAGTACAAGGTTTATTTTGATAGAGAAGACATATTAACGTTGTCTGGCTATTCATACGACCAATAAAAATAGACTGGTTAGTCGATCTTACTGATGTTTATTTTCTTTGTTGTATAATAGATAGGTTGTTTTGTAGGCCTGTCAGCTCGACAAGCGACACCAAACAGCTTATCAATACCTTATATACATGATTCTTTCTTCATATTTAGCACAAACTAAAAGAAGTCAGCTAGCTCTTCCTTACTTTATTCGTCTCGTGTGTTGCTCGATGCTCAACTGACACTATTTTTGTCAAGCGTTGATAGCAGATACAGGAGTATAACCGCAAAAAGGATGCCCGCTGTGAAAAGCAACCGACCTATTGATCTGCCTTTAAGCCAAGTGATTAGCGTTAATCGCTCACCGATCGCAATCGCCTCTATTTTGCATCGTATCTCTGGCATTATTTTATTCTTATTAATTCCTGTAATGCTGTGGCTATTACAGAACTCATTGGCGTCGCCTGAGAGTTTTGAGACCGTATTTGACAACGTACTTGTGCGCTTTTTAGCATGGATATTTGTTGCCGCCATCGCATATCACTTCGTGATGGGTATCAAACATTTATTTGCTGATATGGGCATGAACGAAGAGCTAAAATCTGGCCGCACTGCCTCTATGGTCAGTTTTGTAATTGCAGCGATTTTAGTTATCGCGTCATTTATATGGGTGATGTTCTAATGATTAAAAATGATTCAGGAATCAAAAGTGCTACTGGTCTGACAGGTTCAGGCTCACGCGATTGGATTATTCAGCGTATTAGTGCTGTTGTTTTAGCCGTTTATAGTGTGGTGTTGCTGGGCTTCTTTTTGACCCACGGCGATGTCACGTATCTTGAGTGGTCATCATTCATGACTAGCCTGCCAATGCGTTTATTCAGCTTAGTTGCTGTACTTGCATTAGCTGGCCATGCTTGGGTGGGAATGTGGACAGTATTTACTGACTATATTACGACAGGCAAACTGGGCTCAAGCGCAGCAGGTTTACGTTTAGTGCTACAGTCATTGATGATTATCGCTATTTTAGTATTTCTATTTTGGGGAATCATGATTTTTTGGGGTAACGGCTTTAGTGTCGTTGCTGTTTAATGATTGAGTGACCAGCTTTAGTATTGATATAAGCATCTATATATAACGGATGCGCGCAGCTGGTATGTCAGCTGATAGAGTAGTTTAAAAGTATCCGTTGATAGCCAAAAATAGTCATAGCATTGAACCAACAGCGCCCACTATTTAGATTGTCGCTGAATGAGCAACAAGGTTGAGCAGGTTTGGTTCAGTATAACGATAGATATGCAAATTAAGTGGTCAAAGACTGTTATATCCTCTTCTTTAATAAGTGCATGTAATGGCCAGATAAAAGCCCTTAAACCTGCAATAAGAAGATTTTAAAACACGCTTTTCATTTACTTATAAGCATTAATAGGCATTAGGAAAACCGTAATGGCAACTAGACAAGACAATACCATTAGTAATATTAAGACCCTAAACTACGATGCAGTTATCGTTGGTGGCGGTGGTTCAGGTATGCGCGCTTCATTGCACTTAGCGGAAGCGGGTATGAAGGTTGCAGTCCTGACCAAAGTATTCCCAACACGTTCGCACACGGTTGCTGCTCAGGGTGGCATCGGTGCAAGTTTGGGCAACATGAGTAACGACAACTGGCATTTCCATTTTTATGACACCGTAAAAGGGTCAGATTGGTTAGGTGACCAAGACGCTATCGAGTATATGTGCCGTGAAGCGCCAAAGGTAGTCTATGAGCTTGAGCACATGGGCATGCCGTTTGACCGTAACGAAGATGGTACGATTTATCAGCGTCCATTCGGCGGTCATACGTCAAACTATGGCGAAAAAGCGGTACAACGTGCGTGCGCTGCTGCTGACCGTACAGGTCACGCATTGCTACACACGCTGTATCAGAAAAACTTACAGCAAGGCACTGAGTTCTTTATCGAGTGGATTGCGCTTGATTTGATCAAAGACGAAGCGGGTAACATCAACGGTGTTATCGCTCTTGAGCAAGAGACAGGTACTGTTGCGGTATTCCAAGCACCAGTTACTGTTCTAGCAACAGGTGGTGCAGGTCGTATCTTTGCCGCCTCTACCAACGCTTATATCAACACTGGTGATGGTATTGGTATGGCAGTTCGCGCTGGTATCCCACTACAGGATATGGAGTTCTGGCAGTTCCATCCAACGGGCGTTCATGGTGCAGGTGTACTATTGACCGAAGGGTGCCGCGGCGAAGGTGCTATCTTGCGTAACAAGGATGGCGAAGCTTTCATGGAGCGTTATGCCCCAACCGTTAAAGATTTGGCACCACGTGATCTCGTATCGCGCTCTATGGACCAAGAAATTAAAGAAGGTCGTGGTTGTGGCCCTAATGCTGACCATATCGTCATGGACATGACCCATTTGGGTGTCGACACTATCATGAAGCGTCTACCGTCAGTATTTGAGATCGGTAAAAACTTCGCCAACGTTGACATTACTAAAGAACCTATTCCAGTTATCCCAACCATTCACTACATGATGGGTGGTATTCCAACCACTATCCATGGTCAGGTAATCGTGCCGGATCTAGAAGCGGGTACAGATGAAGACGGTTTATATGCTAATGGTAACGTCGTTAAAGGCCTATACGCTATTGGTGAGTGCGCTTGTGTGAGTGTACACGGTGCCAACCGTTTAGGTACCAACTCACTACTTGATTTGGTTGTGTTTGGTCGTGCTGCTGGTAAGCACATTGTTGATGAGTTCCATCAAAACGATCATAACTACAAACCACTTGATCCGCATGTACTTGACATCACGGTTGGTCGTTTAAACAAATTGCAGCAATCAACATCAGGCTACAATGCACAAGACGTGGCTGATGAGATTCGCGCCACCATGCAGAAACACGCCAGTGTATTCCGTACGCAAGCCATGATGGATGAAGGCGTTGAGAAAATTTTAGCGCTGGGTGAGAAAGTCGAACAAATCCATTTGGGTGATAAATCACAAGTCTTCAACACTGCTCGTATCGAAGCGTTTGAAGTGGCAAACCTATACGAAGTAGCAAAAGCGACGATGGTATCAGCCGCGAGTCGCCACGAAAGCCGCGGCGCGCATAGTGTCTCTGATTATGATCGTCCAGAAGATGATGACTATGCACCAAACGGCCGTAATGACCACGATTGGATGAAGCATACTTTATGGTATTCTGAAGGCAACCGTATCATTTACAAACCAGTTCGCAAAGTGCCACTGACTGTTGACTATATCGAACCAAAAGTTCGCGTCTATTAATCCTAGACTATGCGCTCGATATAAACAGAAAGCTTAAACGTTTTATCCCTTATTCATTTATTAAAAAGGTGACCGCCAGCTACATGCTCATAGGAGTGCTGCTAGGCTATTAATTGATATTCAATTATCAGTAGTGATTAATAGCCAGCACTCATATGTTGCAATCTTTGTATGCCCGCCATCACCTACGTGTGGAGTTTAGCATTATGAGCCGAGGTACTCGCACCATCGAAATCTATCGCTACGATCCTGATGTGGACGCAGCCCCACGCATGCAAACTTATACGATTGAATTACTTGATTCAGATCGTATGTTGCTTGACGTGTTATTACGCCTAAAGAAAGAAGATGAAACAATCACTTTCCGCCGCTCTTGCCGTGAAGGTATTTGTGGTTCTGATGGCATGAACATCAATGGTAAAAATGGTCTAGCATGTCTAATCAACATGAACACGCTACCAGAAAAAGTAACCGTTCGTCCGTTACCTGGTTTGCCAGTGGTTCGTGACTTGGTTGTTGATATGAACCAATTCTACGAGCAATACGAAAAGGTACATCCGTACTTGATTAATGATCAGCCAGCACCCCCAACTGAGCGTCTGCAGTCTCCTGCTGAGCGTGAAAAGTTAAATGGTCTGTATGAGTGTATTCTGTGTGCATGCTGCTCAACGAGCTGCCCATCTTTTTGGTGGAACCCTGATAAGTTCTTAGGTCCATCAGCATTGCTACATGCGTATCGCTTTGTGGCTGACAGCCGTGACGGTGACACGCAAGCACGTTTGGCGCGTTTAGACGATCCGTTCAGTTTATTCCGTTGCCGTGGCATCATGAACTGTGTGTCAGTTTGTCCAAAAGGCTTGAACCCAACCAAAGCAATCGGACATTTACGTAATATGTTGATTGATCAAGCTGGTTAATTGTTTTGATTATTATTGACTAACAAAAACACCACCTATTTATTAGGTGGTGTTTTTGTTAGTCAAAATCACTGATTATAGTAGTGTTAATTTTCTGATTACTATTGTTTAAAGTGGGCTTCTATTGGTAGCGATGAACAATCCTGCCGGATAGGTAGAACAAGAAGCCTAGTACACTGGTGAATAATAGGGCGTTAGTCTATCCGTAAATCCGTACGGGCGATACGTTGACCATATGTAAGAAGACATATTATATAAACAGTCAATCTATACAATCAGATACACGTAAAGTTTGTTATAATTACACCCTGAACTTGATCAAACATTGCAAAGTTTGTTTCCGATGCATTAAAAGTAGCATCTATAAGGGCTATTGCATTAATACAATAAAACGTTATGTATACAATAACGAGGCTTCTATAATTGATAATAGATATTCATTACGTAAATACTTAGTATTGAACAAACAAACTATATCGCAAAAAACGCTCATGATATTCTATACAGCAATGCATGTTTATCTGAAACAATAAGATTTGTTAGCAAATAGCGGATATTTCAGCGATAATAGCCAGTTTATAGGCTAGCTGAAATATTGACCATTTATTAATAATTTATCATTGATGAATTGGTTATGGCTAAAAGAAGTATATATAAATTAATGTTGTGAAACGAGCCAGATCAGAAAACTGAGTGTTCACAAATAAATTTATTTTTAACATAGGTGTTGCAATAAGACTTGTTATCACTATTTAGCATTACTTGCTCTTTTAGACAATGACAGCAATATTCTATAGTGACGGCAATACTTAGGGATAAAGGGTTTTATCGAACTGTATACAATGGGGTATGACGAATTGTCTAAACGCCTAGCATACAACGACTGACACCATAATAAGCACGATTCCATTCATTTATCTATCAAATAGACGATTATTATGAATAGTATAACCAAAGAAAAAGCGGACCAAGGACATACTGAACTGGCCGCCGATAATGCCAGCTATATAGAAGCTCTTTATGAGCAATACCTAACGGACCCTGATAGTGTTGACACAGATTGGCAAGCGTACTTCGAACAGTACAAATCGTCAAATGATGCCCAGCATAATGCTATTAAAGACCAATTTTTGTTACTTGCCCGCAATCAAACGGCGAACAAATCGAGTAACGAAAGTGCCGGTACAAGTAGTAGTAATTCAGACAACTGTACTGATCCAAAGCAAATGGGTGTACAGCAACTCATCTCCGCATACCGCCGCCGTGGTCACCGCCGCGCCAAGCTAGATCCATTGAACTTACATCCACGTGCAGAAGTGGAAGATCTGACCCTAGCTTATCACAACCTATCAGAAGCCGACCTTGATACTGTATTCCCAACCAATGATTTAGTGATCGGTAAAGATGAAGCACCATTACGTGAAATTATCGAGATCATGGAGCGTGTTTACTGCCGCCATATCGGTATTGAGTATATGCATGTGACCACCAGTACAGAAAAACGCTGGATGGAAGAGTATGTAGAAAGCAATCTAGGCTATATCAAGTTTGACAAAGAAAAGCGTTTGTCTATTCTTGAGCGTCTAACAGCGGCCGAAGGTCTAGAAAAATATTTGGCGCGTAAATATACAGGCGTTAAGCGTTTTGGTCTAGAAGGTGGTGAGAGTTTCATACCTGCAGTCAATGAAATCATCCAACGTGCTGGTGGCTATGGTACAAAAGAGATGGTCATTGGTATGGCTCACCGTGGACGTCTAAACGTGTTGGTCAATATTTTGGGCAAAAACCCTGCAGACTTATTTGATGAGTTTGACGGTAAAGTGCAGCCAGAGAAAGGCTCAGGAGACGTTAAGTATCACAATGGTTTTTCATCTAACGTGATGACCCCAGGTGGTGAAGCGCATTTAGCCTTAGCATTTAACCCATCGCATCTTGAAATCGTTGCACCAGTATTACAAGGCTCAGTACGTGCACGTCAAGTGCGCCGTAATGATCAGCCGTCATTAGATAATACTGGTGGCAACTCAGTATTACCTATCGTTATCCATGGTGATGCGGCTTTTGCTGGACAGGGTGTGGTTCAAGAAACCTTCCAAATGTCACAGACCCGTGCTTATACCACTGGCGGTACTGTACATATCGTTATCAATAACCAAGTTGGCTTTACCACTAGCCGTCAAGAAGATGTTCGTTCAACCGAATATTGTACTGATGTCGCAAAAATGGTACATGCACCAATCCTACACGTGAATGGTGATGATCCTGAATCAGTCGTTTTCGCGGCTCAATTAGCCTTAGACTATCGTCATCAGTTTGATAAAGACATCATTATTGACTTGTTCTGCTACCGTCGCAACGGTCATAACGAGGCAGATGAGCCTTCAGCCACTCAGCCATTGATGTATGCAGTTATTAAGAAGCTGCCAACGACACGTACCCTTTATGCACAAAAGCTCATCGCAGAAGGTATCTTAAATACTGAAGAAGAAAAACAGTATGAAGATAATTATCGTGAATCTTTAGACCGTGGCGATTACGTTGTCAGCTCACTGGTTCAAGAGCCTAACGAGCAGCTATTTGTAGACTGGAAGCCTTATCTAGGTCATGACTTGGTTGATGATTGGGATACCAGTGTTGATATCGAAAAGCTCAAAGGGTATGGACGCCGTATGGCTGAGATGCCAGAAGGCTACAAGCTACAGCGTCAGGTTCAAAAGGTTGTTGAGCAGCGTCTAGCCATGCAAACAGGCGAAGAGCCTCTCAACTGGGGTGCCGCTGAGACATTAGCCTATGCATCATTAGTTGATAACGATGATGTCTTGGTACGTATTACTGGTGAAGATGTCGGCCGTGGTACATTCTCACATCGTCATACTGAAATCTACAATGTTAATGATGGCAGCATGTATGTGCCACTTGCTCATTTGAGCGAGAAACAAGCACGTTTTGCTACTTATAACTCATTATTATCAGAAGAAGCTGTATTGGCCTTTGAATATGGCTATGCAACCACCGTACCGAATGCTTTGATCGTTTGGGAAGCGCAGTTTGGTGATTTCGTTAACGGTGCTCAAGTTGTCATTGATCAGTTCATCTCAAGCGGCGAGACCAAATGGCAACGCGTTTGTGGTTTGACCATGTTGTTACCACATGGCTTTGAAGGTCAAGGCCCTGAGCATTCATCTGCTCGCCTTGAGCGCTTCTTACAGCTATGTGCTGAAGACAATATGCAAGTCATCACACCAACGACGCCCGCGCAAATTTTCCATGCCTTACGTCGTCAGGCGATACGCCCAATTCGTAAGCCTTTGATCGTTATGTCACCAAAGAGCTTATTGCGTCATAAGCTAGCAACTTCTCATTTAGAAGAGCTTGCTAACGGTAAGTTCGAAACGGTATTGCCAGAGATGGACGATCACAACGCAGACAAAGTGACTCGTATGGTGCTATGCGGTGGTAAAGTATATTACGACTTGCTAGAGCAGCGTCGCGCATTGGGTCTTGATCATGTTGCGATCGTCCGTATCGAACAGCTATATCCGCTACCAGAGCAACGTTTGGTCGCTGAGATTGAAAAGTATAGCAATTTAACTGAGATTGTATGGACGCAAGAAGAGCCATTGAATCAGGGCGCTTGGTACTACTTAGCACCGCATATGTTCCGTATTGTTGTACCACATCCAACCAAAGCAAAAGTTATGGAGCCCGTGGCACGTCCTGCTAGTGCAGCACCTGCAACAGGATCACCAAAACTACATGCGCAGCAGCAGCAAGCACTGATTGCTGGTGGCCTTGGTGTAAGTGTTGATGAGTTAGCTCAATAATAGATTGTCTATTAAGACTATAGAAGATAAATGAATCAGGCGATGACAGTCAGTATGTTTTAATATTCTGCCAAATAGCATTATTAAAACGATACTGATTGCCTATCACGACTTAATAATAAGTATGAATATCCAAATCTAAGGAGTATATCGATGGCTGACATCAAAGCCCCCGTTTTTCCAGAATCGGTTGCCGATGGCACAATCGTTGAATGGCATGTCACTGAAGGTCAACAAGTTAGCCGTGACGACCTATTAGCTGAAATCGAAACTGATAAGGTGGTACTAGAAGTTGTGGCACCTGATGATGGTGTTGTGACCAAGATCGTCAAAGATGTTGACGATACTGTTCTGTCTGATGAGCTAATCGCACAATTTGAAGCAGGCGCAAGTGCTGGTGAAGCACCAGCGGTAGAGACAGATCAACCTGCTGCGCCAGTACAAGAAAAGCAAGCTGCAGATGGTGGCGAGCCAGTACAAGTCACTGACAAAAAAGATGAAGCAGAGCACAAAGATCAAAGCCCAGCCGTCCGTAAAGCGGCAAAAGAGTCAGGCGTTGATCCTAAAGATGTGGAAGGTAGCGGCCGCGGCGGTCGTGTCACCAAAACAGATATGGCTAACCCAACACTAAAATCAGACAGCAGCATCAAATCTGACAGCGGTCGTCCTGTAGCAGAATCAACGGGCGAGCGTACTGAAAAACGCGTACCGATGACTCGCTTGCGTAAGCGTGTTGCTGAGCGTCTATTATCAGCATCACAAGATACCGCGATGTTGACGACGTTTAACGAAGTGAACATGAAGCCATTGATGGACATGCGTGCTAAGTACAAAGAGAAGTTCGAAAAGCGTCATGGCGTACGTTTAGGCTTTATGTCGTTGTTTGTAAAAGCAGCGACAGAAGCACTGAAACGCTTCCCAGCAGTAAACGCTTCACTAGATGGCGATGACATTGTTTATCATGGTTTTTATGATATCGGTGTAGCCGTATCATCAGATCGTGGTCTGGTCGTTCCTGTACTGCGTGATACTGACCGTATGGGTATGGCGGACATCGAAGCCAAAATCCGTGAATACGGTAGCAAGGCGCAAGAAGGCAAGCTTGGTCTAGACGAGATGACGGGTGGTACATTCACTATCTCAAACGGCGGTGTATTTGGGTCATTGATGTCAACCCCTATCTTGAACCCACCGCAAACTGCCATCCTAGGTATGCATGCGATCAACGAGCGCCCAATGGCGGTCGACGGTAAAGTTGAAATCTTGCCAATGATGTATTTGGCGTTATCTTATGACCACCGTATGATCGATGGTAAAGAAGCGGTACAGTTCCTAGTAACTATCAAAGAGTTGGTCGAAGACCCAGCTATGTTGCTACTAGACTTGTAAGCTTCTAAGCTTGTATTGGCAACCGCTGATACAAGCTTTTTAGCTTTGGTGCAGATAATAGCTCTACCTGATAAGCAGCAACTGATTTGCTACTAAATATATTCAAAGAATTTAATAATGGTGACTGACGCTCAGTGATCGATAAGTGAGTCTTTCTCACGGACATAGCGTATTAGCTATCAAGTGTAGACAATGCTGAGCGTTTGGTAAATAAACCAGTTTAAATAACACATAAAATTAAAAATAGGAACGTACTATGAAAGATAATTATGATCTAGTCGTTATCGGCGGCGGACCTGGTGGTTACGAAGCGGCTATTCGTGCCGGTCAGTTGGGTATGAGCGTCGCTTGTATCGAAAAACGTGTTTACAAAGGCGAGCCAGCACTTGGCGGCACTTGCTTAAACGTTGGTTGTATTCCATCAAAAGCTTTACTTGATACCTCACATCGCTATGAGGCGACAAAAGACGAGCTCGACGAGCATGGCATCAGCACCGGTGATGTCGGCATCAACGTCGAGAAGATGATTGAGCGTAAAGAAGGTATCGTCAAGCAATTAACCGGCGGTGTTGCGGCACTACTCAAGGGCAATGGTGTTGACTGGCTACAAGGTTGGGGCACGTTAGTCGACGGTAAAGGCGATGACAAAAAAGTTAAATTTGTTGCGCTAGAGGATGATGCAGAAAGCACCATTACTGCCAAGAACGTTATCTTAGCCTCAGGTTCTGTGCCTATCGATATTCCAGTTGCCAAAGTCGATCACGAGCATATCGTCGACTCGACTGGCGCGCTTGATTTCACTGAGACGCCAAAGCGCTTGGGCGTGATTGGTGCAGGCGTTATCGGTCTTGAGCTTGGTTCAGTATGGCGTCGCTTGGGCGCGGAAGTCGTGGTTTATGAAGCGCTGCCTGAATTTTTAGCCGCTGCGGATAAAGATATCGCCAAAGAAGCTCGTAAGATGTTCAAAAAACAAGGCTTAGATATCCGCGTCGATACCAAAGTGACTAATGCAGAAGTCAAAGACGGTCAAGTCGTCGTCACTAGCGAAAACAAAGGCGAAGCCTCAGATGAGAGCTTTGATAAATTGATCGTTTGTGTCGGTCGCCGTGCTTACTCTGAGAAGCTACTTGGCGAGGACAGCGGTGTGACGCTAACCGAACGCGGCCTTATCGATGTCGATGATCAGTGCAAAACCAATCTAGATGGCGTCTATGCTATTGGCGATTTAGTACGTGGCCCGATGCTCGCGCATAAAGCGATGGAAGAGGGCATGATGGCGGTTGAGCGCATTCATGGCGAAAAAGCACAAGTCAACTATGACACTATTATCAACATTATCTATACCCATCCAGAAATCGCTTGGGTTGGTCTGACTGAAAAAGAAGCTGCGGATGCAGGCTATGAGGTCAAAACAGGCTCATTCAATCTAGCTGCTAACGGTCGCGCGCTGGCGCAAAGTGAAGCGCAAGGCTCAATCAAAGTCGTTGCCGATGCTAAGACCGATCGTTTACTCGGTATGCATGCTATCTTTGCTGGCGCGGGTGATATCGTCCATCAAGGCATGATCGCGATGGAATTTGTCTCTAGTATCGAAGATTTGCAGCTGATGACATTTGCGCATCCAACGATTTCAGAAGCAGTGCATGAAGCGGCGCTATCTGCAGATGGCCGTGCTATCCACGCTATCCAGCGCAAAAAGCGTAAGAAATAACTAGTTGCTCGTTTAATTATTATCGATTTACAACCTGATTGGGGTATCGCTATTTTGGTGATGCCACAATCATGAGTGCGTCAGACGTATGATTCATATGTATATGTGCGCACTTGATTTCACTTTTTATTAATTGTAAAAAATAAAGGATACAATCAATGAATTTACATGAGTATCAAGCAAAAGAGCTATTAAAAAGCTACGGATTGCCAATTCAAGAAGGCATCATCGCCCATAACGGCGACGAAGCTGCTGCAGCTTTTGATAAAACCCCAACGGATATCGCGGTAATCAAGGCGCAGGTACACGCTGGCGGCCGTGGTAAAGCGGGTGGCGTAAAACTGGTTAAAACTCGTGAAGAAGCCAAGCAAGTGGCTGAAGAGCTTATCGGCACGAACCTTGTTACTTATCAAACTGACGCAGAAGGTCAGCCAGTCAACTTTGTATTGGTTGCAGAAGATATGTATCCAGTACAAACTGAGCTATATCTTGGCGCTGTTGTTGATCGTGCAACTCGTCGTGTAACTTTCATGGCGTCTACCGAAGGCGGCGTAGATATCGAAGAAGTAGCACACAACACACCAGAAAAAATCTTCAAAGTACACGTTGATCCTTTAGTTGGTTTAATGCCTTTCCAAGCGCGTGACGTTGCGTTCAAACTTGGCCTTGAAGGCAAGCAAATCAATCAATTTGTTAAATTGATGACTGGCGCCTATAAGGCATTTGTTGAAAATGACTTTGCATTGATGGAAATCAACCCATTAGCCGTTCGTGAAAACGGCGAAATCGTTTGTGTTGATGGCAAAATTGGCATCGACTCAAACGCCCTATATCGTCTGCCAAAAATCGCAGCACTACAGGATAAAACTCAAGAAAACGAGCGTGAGCTTAAAGCCGCTGAGTTTGACCTAAACTATGTTGCTCTAGAAGGTAACATCGGTTGTATGGTTAACGGTGCTGGTCTTGCCATGGCGACCATGGACATCATCAAATTGTATGGCGGCAAGCCTGCTAACTTCTTGGACGTTGGCGGCGGCGCGACCAAAGATCGCGTTGTTGAAGCGTTCAAAATTATCCTTGAAGACAGCAGTGTTGAAGGCGTACTAATCAACATTTTCGGCGGCATCGTACGCTGTGACATGATTGCAGAAGCGATTATTGCTGCAGTAAAAGAAGTTGATGTACAAGTTCCTGTGGTCGTGCGTTTAGAAGGTAACAATGCTGAGAAAGGCGCACAAATCCTGAACGAATCAGGTCTAAAACTGATTTCAGCGCAAGGTCTGTCTGACGCTGCACAAAAAATTGTCGACGCTGTAAAAGCGTAATAGTCCCGATGTGATGGCAGCTTGCCCGTTATTGGCACTGCCGTCATAAGACAACCGAATACAAGGAAAACATAATGAGTGTATTAATTGATAAAGATACCAAAGTATTGGTACAAGGTTTTACTGGTAAAAACGGTACGTTCCATTCTGAACAAGCCATCGAATACGGCACCAAAGTGGTTGGCGGTGTTACGCCAGGTAAAGGCGGTCAAACGCACCTAGGTTTGCCAGTATTTAACACCATGAGCGAAGCGATGGAAGCGACCCAAGCAGACGCTTCTGTGATCTACGTACCAGCACCTTTCGTTCTTGACTCAATCATCGAAGCGGTTGACGCGGGCGTGAAGCTGATCGTGGTTATCACCGAAGGTGTACCAACCATCGATATGCTAAAAGCCAAACGCTACATCGAAGAAGCGGGCGACGTGCGTATGGTCGGTCCAAACTGCCCAGGCGTTATCACTCCAGGTCAGTGCAAAATCGGCATCATGCCAGGTCACATCCACTTGCCAGGTAAAGTGGGCGTTATCTCTCGCTCTGGTACACTAACGTACGAAGCAGTTGCGCAGACCACCAAGCTAGGCTTTGGTCAGTCAACTTGTATCGGTATCGGTGGTGACCCAATCCCAGGCATGAACCAAATCGATGCACTAAAACTGTTCCAAGAAGACCCACAAACCGAAGCGATCATCCTAATCGGTGAAATCGGTGGTACCGCTGAAGAAGAAGCCGCCGCTTACATCAAAGAAAACGTAACCAAGCCTGTTGTTGGCTACATCGCTGGTGTCACTGCACCTGCAGGTAAGCGTATGGGCCATGCTGGTGCTATTATCTCTGGTGGTCAAGGTACTGCTGAAGAGAAATTCAAAGCGTTTGAAGATGCTGGCATCGCGTACACACGTGACCCATCTAAACTTGGCGACAAGCTAAAAGAAGTTACTGGCTGGTAAGATAGACATTAGTCTATAGTGAAACTACTAAAACTATATTGAAATGTTAAGAAGACACCCCTACAATGGGGTGTTTTTTTATATCTGAAAATCCTATGAAAAGCGAGATATTGGCCATTACTTATAAAGATTGTATCAGTTCTCATAAACATGTTATTTTGAATGATATAGCTCGTAATTTTTGATTCAGGGTTCTTGAACTGATAATTTCTGTATATCTGCTGAGACGTTTGATATTAGCAAGGTACAAATCCAAATCGCTATAATATCTACTAAGTATTTGCTAAGTTAGCATTATTTTACCTAACCTACTTTCTTAAAACAGTCCTCTTATTATGAAAAAAATTACTCATGCTGTTATCCCTGTCGCAGGCTTTGGTACGCGTATGCTGCCATTGTCTAAATCTGTGCCAAAAGAATTGTTACCGCTTGGCAATCGCCCTGCCATTCATTATGTGGTCGAAGAGGCTATCGCTGCGGGTATCAAGCATATGGTCTTGGTCGGTCATGCACAAAAAAGCGCGATTGAAAACTACTTCGATATCAATGCTGAGCTAGATAATCAATTACGTCATAAAGGTAAAGATGAGGTGGCTGATAGTTTAAATTGGCTACCAGAGGATGTAACGGTATCAATAATACGTCAAGGTAAGGCCTTAGGTTTGGGGCATGCAGTACTAGCTGCGCGTCCTATCATTGGCGAACATGATTTTGCTGTATTGCTCCCTGATGTCGTTCTCGATCCGTTTACTACTGATATGGCTGCTGATAATTTGGCCTTTATGATTGATGCTTTTAGTCATGATGGCCATTCGCAAATATTGGTAAATGAAGTTGCTGACGAAGATGTGCACAAATACGGTATCGCCAAACTTATCGATACCAGTCATATAGATGAGATATCTGGCGGCGTTAATGCCAGCTTTGGCGTGGCAGGTTTTGTAGAAAAGCCAAGCTTAGCAGAAGCACCATCAAACCTAGCTGTCGTAGGGCGTTATGTTTTTAGCAATCATATTTTTGATTACCTCGCAAACACTAAAGCTTCAGTCGGTGGTGAGATTCAACTGACTGATGCTATCGATGCGCTTATTAACGAATATGGTGTGAATGTGACAACGATGCGCGGTGCCAGTTATGATGCCGGTGACATGCGCTCGTATATGCAAGCGTTTATCTATTTTGCCGAGCAGCAATTAGCAGATGAAAAATAGCGATGGATAAGATAAAGGACGATAAGAAGTATCATAGCGCTCGCCGTTCCAAATACTGGGAGCAGTTGCAAACGCTTGCGGCGCAGCCATGGTCGCTGGCAAGTTTATTTGCGCAAGATGACAGTCGTGCGACACGCTTTAGTGCGCAAGCTGGCGCGCTGTACATGGACTATAGCAAGCAGTGTATCGATGAGCGAGTTATGGATGCTTTATTGCGGCTAGCAGATAGCTGTGAGTTGTCCGCTCGAATTGATGCGTTGATGCAAGGGGCGATGGTCAACAATAGTGAAGAACGTGCGGCCCTACATACAGCACTACGTCTGCCTGAGAATGCAGAGCTACAAGTTGGTAAGCAAGATGTGGTTGCCGATGTACATCATAGTTTGGCGCAGGTAGCGAGATTATCCGAACGTGTCCGTAGTGGCACATGGCGAGGGTTCTCAGGTAAGGCCATCACTGATGTGGTTAATATTGGCGTTGGCGGCTCTGATCTTGGGCCTCTTATGGCGACCGCTGCGCTTGATGAATGGGCAGATACGGAAATCGGTGTACATTTCGTCTCTAATATGGACGGCACTCAGCTTGATAATTTGCTCAAACATTTAAACCCTGAAACCACTTTGTTTATTATATCCTCTAAATCCTTTGGCACAGTTGATACTTTATCTAATGCCAAAACCGCACTGTCTTGGTTACTTGCGACGGCGACGCTGCGCGCTGGTACTGAAGACAGTGTGTTGCGTCGGCACTTTATTGGAATATCAGCCAATAGTGAAAAGATGAGGGCTTGGGGGATACATCTTGAGCATCAATTAGAGCTTTGGGAGTGGGTTGGAGGCCGGTTTTCTTTGTGGTCAGCGATTGGGCTAGCCATTGCTATTCGTGTTGGTATGAATAGGTTTAGGGAGCTACTAAGTGGTGCTCACAGTATGGATGAGCATTTTGCACAGGCGCATTTTACAGATAACTTACCAGTATTGCTAGGGCTGCTAGCTGTATGGAACAGTACGTTTTTGAGGGTGAATGCCCATACCGTATTGCCTTATGATGGACGGTTGGGCTATCTGCCTAGCTACTTGACCCAGCTTGAAATGGAAAGTAATGGCAAGTCGGTCACTCAGCACGGCGACCATATTGATTATGATACTTGCCCAATTCTGTGGGGCGAGATTGGTTCAAACGCTCAGCATGCCTTTTATCAGCTACTGCATCAAGGCACGCAGCAAGTCTCCTGTGATTTTATCGCTTGTGTACGCCGTTATAGTGGCGAGGTGCAAAACGCCTCGTTGCAACAACAGCATGAGCTATCTTTAGCAAACTGCTTAGCGCAAAGTCGAGTCTTGGCATTTGGCAATGCTGCTGTCACAGAGGCATCGAATAGTGATGCAAAAACGGTATCCAGTGCAGATAAATACAAATATTACCGTGGTAATCAACCATCGACTACCTTGCTTATCGATGAGCTTACGCCTCATAGTTTGGGTGCGCTGGTTGCGCTCTACGAGCATAAAGTCTACGTGATGGCCAGTATTTGGGATATCAATCCGTTTGATCAATGGGGGGTTGAGATGGGCAAGCAAATGGCAGAGTCTGTGCATGACGCTATGCAGCAAGAGGCTCACAGCCAATTTGACACTTCTACCGACCAGTTATTACAGCATATCAAAAAACTGTCTTAGTAATACTGATCAATCAATAATGTAAAAAGGTACACTCATGGGGACTGCTACAAACGATCAATGTATGCCTTATAATGGATTTGCATCAAACCCATTGACCAGTTCCAATGTGTGTGTGCTGGTTGGCCATAGTATTGAAGCGATTACCAGTGCCGTGGTGCTGGCAAGTTTAGGTCAACGCGTTCATCTGTATGCAGATATAGATCTATTGGCTCAGCAGATACAGCAATATAGCTTTGAGCATCATCTGCAAGCGCTATGGCAAATGTATGTACAGCAGCGAGTTATTACAAGTCAAGCATTGCCAGATAGTGCAGAGACGTTAATACAATATTATGAAACGGCAAATCATGGTGACAGCCACGTCGTCAGTCAGAGCATTCATAGTGATGATCAAAATAAAGTGGCGCTTTACTGGTTGTTTTTAGACAGTATTAAGTCTGCGTGGACAGAAGATGGTTGGATTCGGGCTTTTAATCAAAGCCATCAGCAGGCATTACCTGTAATAATGAGCGGAATTAAGGAATTAGGCGCTGTATCAGCACTATCTGAGCGTCTACAGCGAGCGTGGGTCTATTATATACCGTTTGTTTTTTTGCAAGATGGTGATGCTTATAACTCCATGTTGAACCCTGCATTATGGTTGCTGGGTGAAAAAACAGCAGACAGCAACCAACATTTAGAGATGTTACAGCCGTTAATGCAGCATGCTCGCGCCGCTCATCATGCCGATATCGCAACGATAGAGTTTGCGCGTAGTAGTATCATGGCGATGCTCGCGACCCGGGTGAGCTTTATGAATGAGATGTCACGCTTGGCGGATAGCCAGCAGGTGGATATCAGTCAGGTGAGTCGTATTATGGGGTTGGATGAGCGCGTAGGCAGTAGCTATCTACAGGCAGGATGGGGGTTTGGCGGTAATACACTACCTACCGAGCTGGCTAAGTTACAGCAGTCGAGCAAAATGCATAGTTTAGACATGCCTCTTTTACAGTCTGTCGTGCATATTAATGAGGACCAAAAAGAGCTGATATTTCGCAAGTTTTGGCAGTATTTTGATGGTTTCATTGACAATAAAACCGTCATGATCTGGGGTGGCAGTTATAAAGCAGGCTCAGGCCGTACCGCAGGCTCAGCCATTCATCCATTGTTAGCATTACTGTGGTCTTATGGTATCCGTACACTGGTTTATAGTGATAAAGCACAGGGTGAGCTTGCTGCACTGTACGAACAACAACCATTGCTTGAATTGATTAGTAGTCCTTATCAGAGAATCAATGATGCTCAGGCCGTTTTTTTGATCAGCTGGTCGCCACGAGATCGATTGGATATTGATAAAATCAATCAGCAAGCCATGCCAGTATTTGATGCGCAAAATACATTTACTCGATCGCAAATTGAGCGCTTAGTAGGCGACTATGTGGGCATTGGCCGATCTAAATAATGTTATTGAAGTTCTTCATTATTAAAAAAGCTCGCTAATCATGATTAGCGAG